>MEEC01000056.1 GCA_001724315.1 Lautropia sp. SCN 70-15
ATGGCTATCCGCCCCCGCCAGCGCCAGCGCGTAGCCCGCGCGCGACTTCAGCGTGCCCTGCGGCGTCACGTCCACGTTGAACGCATCGCGCAGGAGGTGTCCGCCCGTGTCCTTGGGCAGCGCCATCTTGAAATCGGGCGCGCGGTTGTCCATCCCGAATGGGAATGGTCCGATGCGCTGGGTTTTTGCTGCCATGCCGGGGAGTGTTCCCCGGCCCCACTCCAGCGCCAAACCCTATACGGGGGCACCCTGCGCCAGTGCAAACCGCCCCTGCTCCATCGCATCCCTGCGCTTGGCCGGCAGGTACACGCCCTCCTTGGCCTCACGGATGCGTTTTTGCCGCTGGGCAACGCTTTGCATCAGATTGAGCGGCAGGATGCGTCGGGCCGGATTCTTCTCGTTGAACTTGGCAATCGCCTCCCGCGCCTCGGTCTTGCCCGCCTCATCCCCGGCCATCGCCGCCATGGCGAACTGCTCCACCAGGGCACTGCGCCGCGCCTGCAGCGCGCGGTCGTGCTGGACGATGGCGCTCTTGCCCTCATAGGAGCGGCGCACGTCCGACGGCGAGAACCCTGCCACCTGGCCCCACAGCGCAGCGGCGTCCACCTCGTCCTGCACCACGATGCCGGTCTTGTCCTTGACCCCCTCGCTCTCGTAGCGCCAGGCCTTGAGTGGCCCGCGCGCCACGCTTGGCGCCATCGCTTCGAGCCCACGCAGATAGCGCCCCTGGCTCATCTCCTGGACCCCCTTGAGCACGTTGACACCGATACCGGCCACCGGCCCGAGAGCGGCCGTCATTGCCGATTCGGCCAGCCGCTGTCCTTCCATCCCCTCCTGCACGTCGGGGAAGATGAGCCGGTCGAGACCGACGCGGCCCGACACGTCCCACGGCGTGAGGCGCGAGAGGCCATGCGCCAGCACCTCGGCACTCTTTTGCCCGAAGGTATCGGCCAGCAGGTTCTGCAGCGCCACCTGGGCGTCCCAAGGTTCATCATCGTCACCGCCCAGCATCGAGGCTGCCGCCAGCAGAGTCGTCACCATCGGCAGGCCCAGCACACCGGCGGCAGCCGCGTGCATGGTCAGCAGCCCGCCCAGCGTCTTGCGGGCTTCGGCGCGGGCTTCGGGCGTGGCCCCTTTGAGCGACTGGTGCGCGCTGCGCGCCAGGGTGTAGATCATGTTCTGGCTGTACTGCTTGAACAGCAGGAGCACGCGCGCCGTGTTGCCCTGCATGATGCGGGCGCGGTTGCTAGCCGAGTAATCAAAGTGCCCCTTGTAGGTGGCATCCGCCGCCTGCTCGTAGGCGCTTTGGTGGCTCGCTCCAGCTTCGCGCGCCAGCCGGTAGGCGGCCACAAACGTCACTTGCCGGTTGAAGCGCTCGGCATGGTGGAACATGAAGCTGGCCCACTTCATCACCGGGCGCAGCTTCCACATCACCCCGGCATCCTCGCCCTGCGAAATCCCGGCCAGGTCGTGCGCCATGGTCACGTCGATCACACCGGTGCGAACCGCCTCATCGTAGGCCTGGCGCTCCTGCGCCGTCAGCGCGCCTGTGATGTCGTTCCTGCCGCGCGCCGCCTCGCCGCTCGCCTTGAGCAGCGCCGCGCTCGCTTTACCGAAGCCCCACTTGGCTCCCATGATCGGGTAGGCCACAAGCGCCGTCTGGCTCAGGTTCACCATCGCCGAAGCAGGCGACAAACCCAGGTGGAAGATGAAGCCGAAGCTGGTCAGCGCCGTGGACAGCGGGTTGCTCTTGGGGTTCATCAGCGATTCGTGGCGCTTGTTCATCTCGTCCACCACGCGCTGCGCCTTGGGCTGGTCGAAGTCCTCCACTTCTTTCCAGTCGTCCACGTGCTGCTGCATGGCGTTCAGCTCGTCCTGCATCAGGTCCGAGTAGCGCAGCTTGGCCAGATACCGTGCGCCGTGGAACATATTTTGCGCAAAGGCCCGGCGCGCATCCTGGCTGAAGCCCGGCGTGCCCTTCCTGTGGATGCCGTGCTTGGCCCAGGAGAGATCAGGCAGCGAAGACAGGTACAACTGCCCCAGCGTGTCCTCCAACTCCGCGCGGGCCGCCGCGTCCATGTCCTGCTTGTCCAGCACCGCGTACAGCTCGGTCATGAAGCCCCGGCCCACGGCATCCCGGCCGGCGATGAACTCCTTGCCAAGAATCGGCCGCGCCACCGTGTGCCCGCTGCCCGCAGGGAACGCCTTGAGCAGGCTCGTCCGCAGCGCCTGTGCCTCGGCCATGGTTTCGGCGCGGTTGACACTCGCCACCTTGCCGTCAGCGTCCTTGACCACCACCACGTATTGGCCAAAGCGCGCCAGCGGGAAGTACACCCCCTTCACCGCCTTGAAGAACTCATCGTCCATCTGCTTGAGCAGCGCCGCCTTGCGCTCGCCCTTCAACTCGCTGCGCTCGATCCGGTCCTTGATGGCCTGGCGCACGTTGGCGTGGTGCGTCTGGTAGGCGCTGCGGGCATCGAGGTAGACCTGTTTAGCTTCTGGCGTCAGCGCATTGAAGCGCGCGCGCAGCATCTTGTAGCGCATCTGGTCGTCGCCGGGCACATGCTCCTTGGCCGGGTCCATCTGCGCCAGCGTGGCATCGTGCATCAGCTCGGCAAGCTGGCGTTCGTCCTTGAGCTTGCCCCAGGCGGTGGCCAGCTTGTCGGCATTGGCGCCGACCTCGTTCTTGTCCGCCTCCATCTGGGCGGCCAGCTTGTTGTACTGCGCGAGCGGCAGCGCGTCGCCGTAGATATCCACGATCTGGCGCCGGCCCAGGGTTTGGAGGCCCAGGCCCAGGTAATCTGTCGCCTTCCAGTCGGCGCGCTGCTTGAGGTTGGTGGCGGATACCGCCTTGATGGCATCGCCCGCGCGCTGGGCGGCGTCGCCCTCCGCTACGCTGCGGCTGTAGAAGAGTCCTTTGACCGATGGTAGCGATTGATCTGCGAGCCGAAGCAGATCCTCCAGAAGTCCATCGGGTCGCCCGTCAGCTCCTCGTTGCGCTTGGCCTTCGCTGCGTACAAGGGATGCGAGGACAGCTCGTCGCGCAAGCGTAGAGCCCCCTGCTCGGCTTCTTCTGCCGAAACCCGCCTCCGAGATGGCCCTGATCGCTTCACGGTCGAGCGTGCTTCCGCTTGCATCTCTAAACGCTCCGCCATCTGGATCAATTCGGATCGAGTCATCGCCATACCCCGCATTGTCCAAGGCCTTCAGGTTCAGGTCAATGAGGCGGCGGATATTGCCCAAGTCGTCTCCATAGACCCACTTGAGCGGCGGGATGCCCAGGCGCTTGTCGCCCGATACCTGTCTCGGGTGCGGCGCCAGGTGCGCCGTGGTGCCGAACTTGAGCGCGCTCGAGAGCATCTGCTCAGGCCGGCGCGTCATCGCATCGTCGCTGAAGCCGGCCGGGTCGCCAATGAAGATCATGCCGTTGTTGTGCGCGAAATTGGCGGCGATGGCATAGACCTCGCGCCCGCCCTCCCCGCTCTCGAGCGCCGAGACGTCGATCCACACGTCGCCGGTGCCCTCTGGCACATCCTCGGGGTTCTCTCCCGGCCGCTTGATCAGGCTGTCCGTGGCCTCTCCGTCCACGTAGTCGAACTGGTAGCGGCTCAGGCCCGTGGGCGCCACCATGAGCGATACGGTCTTGCCGTTGGCCATCGTGAGCTTGTAGTCCTGCCGGCCCGGCAGGCCGGGCACGCGCCGCACCTTGATGGCCGGGTCCACGTCGGCGGCAATTTCCGCCACAGTTTTGCCTTGCGACTTCGGGATCTGGAACAGCTCATCCACGCGACTGAGCGCCGCCAGGGCATTGCCAGCATCGGAGGTCACCCCATCCAGCGCCCCCGCGTGCTCCGGGTTCTCGCGCTGCGCGATGCCGAACGCCAGATTCACCAGATCCTGCGTGTCGAACAGGTCTGGCTTGGTGCTGAGTTTGTTCCACACCTGGCGCAGCATCGCGCGCACCTGCGCGAACCAGCGCGCCACCGTGCCCGGCTTGGCCAGCATGTTCGGGCGAACACCCTCTTCCAGCGCCACCTGCACCGCGTAGGGGAACAGCTCCTGGCTGGAATACTCCTTCCTGGCCTCCCCCGCCGGCCGCGACTTGCGCACACGCGCCGCCGCCTCGTCGTGCACAAAGCGCTCCATGCTGCCCTCTGGCGCGCTGGCCCACTTGCCAATGGCGCCATGCAGCTGGTTCCAGCCCGCTTCGCCCAGCACCGCCTGGCCGTGCTTGTGCATCAGCTCGTGCACCACCACGCCGAGCTCGTCACCGGCGCGGATGTGGTCGGCAATCAGGAAGACGGTCTTGGTTTTCGGGTCAAAGAAGCCCAGCGCATTGCCGGCCTCGCCACCGGCCTCCATCGAAACGCCGCCGATCAGCGGCTCCCAGTCCTGCTTGATCTCGGCGGACGTTGCCACCACGATGCGCCCGAGGCCATTGGGCAGCAGCCCGAGGCCGTTGACGACCTCGCGCACCGCCGCGCGCACCGAATCTTTGGTGGCGCGTGCGCGCGGCCGAATGCTCACCAAGTCCTGAGCCAACTCGGGGGACATCTTCGGCTGGGCACGCGCTTTGGCGGGCGAGCGGCTGAACATGGCCATACCCTTATCCGTCTGCTTGGTCTTGATGGTGCTCGCCAGCTTGTCAAACGCCGCATTGATGCGTGCGCGTTCCTCTCCCGTGGGGTAAGGGTTGCCCTTGTAGCCGCCACCAGCAAAGCGGTCTTCCTCCACGCCGTGGACCAGGTAATCCGACCGGGCGCCCATTGCGGTCACGCGATCAAATACCCAGCTCTCAAAGGCACGGGCGAACATCTCCGTGGGGCGAACCCAGTATCCGTCCACGGACTTGCCAGACAGCGCCTGCGCCTGGCTGGCGTAGTCGCTGCGCCCGCGTCCTGCGTACAGCTTGCCCTCGGGATCGTTGCGCAGTTCGTTCAGGGCCTCACGCTTGTTTTGCACCATGTTCTGGTACATGGCCTTCATCTCTGCGTCCTGCTCGCCGCGTGCCAGCGCTTCAGTGCGCTCCAAATCAAGCTCTTGGCTGCGCACCATCTCGGCCTTGGTGATCTGCTTTTGGAACAACGCGCGCATCACCTCGTCAAACGCCGCCGCCATCTCCGGGCGCAGGTTGTCCAGACGCCTTTTCTCGACGGCCTTCCACTCGTTGCCGACTCGCTCATGGCGCGTGCGCGGCACACCGTTGTACTGGTCTTCGGAGTACCAGCCAGACGCGCCGCGCGCCTGCGTTGTGTAGGCATCGGCCTTATCCAGTTCGCCAAAGTAGTGATCCATGGCGTGCGCCCACTCATGGGCCATCGACCCGCCACCGCGAATCTTGGTCATGTTGATGACCAGTTTGCCGGGCTCGTAGTGGGCGGCGAACCTGCCGCCACCACGGGCGCCGAAGGCCATGCCAAGCGTGCCGTTCAAGCTCATGGCCTTGGGTGGCACGCCCATGATCTCGGCCAGGTCCATCAAGCCGTCATAGGCCATGTTCAGGATGCGCTGGCGCTCGTCCTGGGCGGACCAGTTGCCAAATTCCACGCCCCGGAACCCTAAATCGCGCACGAAATCCTCGGACGTCACATCGCGGTCGATGCGCTGGGGCAGGTTTTCGCGCTTGAGTTCATCCAGGTTCGGGCGCACAGGCTCAGGCTTGCCGTCCTTCTTGCCCTTCATGTCGCGCTCGTACACCGTGGCCGCTGCCGCCTCGGCATCTGCCTTAGTGGGAGCGTAGGCAACCGTCTTGTTGTCCTTGGTATTCACCCGGAAGAACCCGGCCTCGATCTGCTCGCGGGTCAGCGGCGTACCCGCTTCGGCGGAGCGCTCCATGTACATTTCAATGCCGCGCTCGGTGGTGCCTGGCCCACCGTCCATGCGACTGACCGACAGGCGAGACTTCCACGGATCGGCCTTGGCGGGGAATCCATCCTCCACCAGCTTCTTCGCCTTGGACATTTCCGTGTAGCCCAACACAAACGGATCGCTGCGGCCCTTGTACACAGAGAACAGCAGCTCGCGCGCAATCGACTTGGCCAGCGGGTCTGCCGTATTCAGGCCAGCACGCTTGCGAATCTCCAGGTACGCATTCTTCACCGCCTCCGGCCCATTGGCCTCGGTGTAAACATCGCGCACGATCCGCATCATCTGCACGTACTGGCGCCGACCCTCGGGGGTGTTCTTCTTCGGCTTGGCGGCCAACTGGTCGTAGATCGTCTTGACCATGGCCGCCGTCACCGGCTCGGCTGCGGCAGACAGCGCCTCGTAGTCCGGCTTCCACACATTGGCCTTGGTTGCCAACTCGGCGCCTTCGGCTTCGGTCATGGCGTCCAGGTCGTCCAGATTCAGGCCACGCTCTTTCCATCGGTCTTTGCGTGCGCCTCCGATTTTCTCGCCAGCGTCTTCGATGGGCGATGCCTCTGAAGCCCCTTGCTTTACCTTCTTGCGGTTGTCTGCGCGGGCCTGCTGCTGGGCGTCCTCTACGTCTGCGCGGGTTATGGGTTGCGCTACAGGTTCTGTAGCTGCTGCCTTTGCCGGACGATCCGCGCCCTCACCAACTACACCGCCAGCCGATTCCCCGGCGCCACCTGCATCAGGTACAGCCGTTCGCACAGCGGCGCCAGGCTTTGCGGTACCGCCTCCTGCCCGCTGTCCAGTACCGACAGCAGGTGCCGCGCCTGCACCCGGTCCGCCTGCCCCGTCCTGCGCAGGATCAGCAGCGCCTGGTGCGCGCTCATCTGCCAGCCGTAGATTTCGTGGGGATGCAGCATCGGGCGCTCCTTGGGTCGATTGCGCACCGCTGGCGGCGGCGACGCTTGGAAACTCTGCCGCCTGCGCCAGCACTTCGCGGATCGGAGCCTGCAGGCGGATCACCTTCACCGGCTCGCCGTTGGCACGCCTGGCCAGCCACTGGTGATGCCCGTCCACCACATAGCCGTCCGACGACACCAAGATGGAGCGGTCGCCGCCCGGGAAGGCACGGGCCTTCTCCACCTTGGCCGGCGAGAACTCCGCCTGCGTGGGCTTGAGGTCGTTCGCCGGCATCTCGCCGGCGCGGCTGTCGATGCCTCGGGCCTTGAGGAAGTTCACCAGGGCGCCCCGGTGCGCGGCCCGGATCTGCGGCATCTCGGCGCGCGGCACGCCCAGGGTCCCCGTCTCTGGGGCGAAGGCGCTCCACTCGCGGTCGATCTTCCCGGCAGACAGGTCGGCGCCATCCTGCTGCACGCCGGCGCGCTGCGCATCCGCCGCATCAATCTCAGCCACCACTTGCGCCAGCCGCTTGCCGCGCGTCTCGATGCCCATGGCCTTGGCCACCGGGCCAGCCTTGAGCATGCTCTTGCGCCAGCCATCCGGGCGGGCTACTGCGGTTTGCGGCGCTTGTCCTTGCGCGCCTGCCGCTGCGGACTGTTTGCCACCGGATTGCACGCTGCCTTGCTGGGCTGGGCCTGCTGCGGCCTTCCGGCTGTTACTTCTTTTTGGAAACAGGCTGTCCGGTGCTCCGCGCTCACGGCTGTAAATGCCCTCTTTGACCAGTCGATTGAACTCCTCCAGCGGCAATCCAAGAGAATTGGCGCCGATTTCCGCCTGCGTGTAACCTGCATCGACCAACTGATTGACCAGCGCTTCGCGCTCTTGCGCCATGCGCAGCATTTGCGCAGCATCGTTGCCTTGCATAGCTGTATCGGCCCTGGCGGCTGCGACAAAGTGATCGCGCAGCAACTTTTCTGCGAGCGCGCCACGGCCACGCTGGATCGCTTGCGCCAGCGCATCCGCTTCATCTTCCGCCCAGTCGCTCAACGGCAGGCCAGCGCCGTCAACGTAGCGCACCATGCCTTGCACCATGCCCCTGTCAGCGGTCTCTAGTCTTGCGCCTTGGGGCAGTCTTTGCGGCGCAGCTTGCGCGCCTGCCGTTGGCGTGCCTTGCGCTCCATCGTTCTGAGCCGTGGCGGCATTGGTCAGCCCACCCGCTTGTAGGCCACTTCCTCCAGCCGGCGCGGTGCTGGGCGCAGCGGTTGCTGCTGGGCGCGCCTGGCCTCCTGCTTGCGTTGATTGCGCGATGCCTTGCTGGGCTTGGGCGGCTTCAGGGCCATTGGTCACTCCTGTGGTGGTGGGGGAAACGGGCGCAGGCCCAGCGGCTTCCAAGGCACTGGCTCGGGCTGCGGGAAGGGTTTGGGCGGGAGCGGCAGCTTGTTGCGTGGCAGCTTGGGCATTGGCGGCCTCCTGGCGCTTGGCGCGGATGCGCTCCAGGCCCTCGCGCAAACTGGTTGGCGTTCTCAGTGGCGCATTGCCGTTTCCTCGTCCACGAGGCTGTGCAGCGCCAGGTTTTGCACCGCCCGCTCCAACTGCGGTGGAACGTCCAGCGTTTGATTTATTTGCGCCGCTTCCATCAGGAATTGCAAGTGATGGGCTTCGGGCTCGGTCATCACCCACTGGTCCACCCAGTGCTGGTACTGCGGCTCCAGGGGTAGGTGATGGGTTGGCAAGGCGTTCTCCTTCGGCGCGTTGCTGCCGGATGCGGTCCAGCGCTTCCCGCAGATTGGTGGGCGCTGGCAGGGCTTGGCGTCCTGCTGGCTGCTGACTCACTCCAGATTGGGCGGCATCAATCAACCGGCGCGGCGTACCGATGGCGCGGTCTTCCACCACGCGGCCCTGCACGTCGATAACGTTGCTCTCGTTCGTGACGCCTGGCCCAGTCTGGCGCGTCTGAAGTGCGCGGCCAGTGGCGCCAAGGAACTGCACAGGGGTCGCGCCCGTATCCACCGCCGTGGCCGCAGCCGCCGAAAGAGGTCCTGCCGTGCGGTCGATGCCCATTTGCTGCGAGAGCGGGCGCTGGTCTATGGCGGGCGCTTCTGCGCTGACTTCGGGCGCCGGGCGCAGTGCATCGAGCTCAGCCTGGGCCGCGTCGCGCGCGCCGATCAAGCGCTTGTCCCATCCATTGGCTTGCGCCTGCTGCTGCACGAATGCGAGGCGCTCCTCGGCCGCGGCGATGCGCTCGACGTCGGTCGGCGGTTCGACCGGCGCGGGCTGGTCGGGCAAGGGTTCAGTGGCGGAAGGTTCGGCAGGGGGCAGAACGCCACCCAGCGCGGCATCCATCTGGTCCAACGTAGGTGCTGCTCCAGGCGCATCCGGCGCAGGTCCAGGTGCGGGCGGTTCTCCGGGCGCCAGGGGCGGAGCGTCTGCGGCGGCAGCTTCTGCGGCCTGGGCGGCCTGCGCATCCGCGCGCTGCTGGGCGCGATTGCCCGATGCGCCGATGGCGCCGCCGGCCCCGCCCATCGCGGCCCCAGTAATCAAGCCCTGCGCCGCCGCGGCGCCGACGCCCTCGCCTACCGGCTTGTCCAGCGCGATGTTCTGCAGCGCTTGCTCGGCCATCGACTGGGGCGCTTCTTCCAGCGCGCCTTCGGCCAGCGCGCCTTCGATCATCTGGCGCGGCATAGAGCGGGTCGAACCCTGCCCCGCCGCGCGCGCCGCGCCGCTGGCGAGCATCGTGTCCACGTCGCCGACGCCCAGGCGCTGCGCGACCTTGCCGCCCAGTGCACCCAGGCCGGCCGTCGCCAGGCCGGAGGCGCCCGCGAGCGCCGCCTGCTTGCCGGTGAGCAAACCATCCTCGGTCTGCCCGCGCACCTGTTCGGCGGCCGCACCGGCGCCCACCACGCCCTCGCCCAGCGCGCCGGCGAGCACCGGCCCCAGCTTTGGCGCCAAGGCCATTGCCCCGCGCGCCACGCCGGCGCCGCCGATCATCTGCGGGAGGGATTCTCCGACTCCGGTAGCGATGGTGCTTGGGTTCTCCAGCATCGCTTTGGCCGTGCCCAGGAAGCCATCGGCTTCCCGCACCTTGCGGTTGGCCGCCTGCTGCGCCGGCGAATACATCGTGTCCAGCGTGTCCTGGGCATCCTTGAATCGGACGCCCGCGCCTTCAAGGGCTTTGCCTACATGGCCTCCAGTGGGAATGTCGAGCAGGCCCACGGCGGCTTGCGGCAAACCCACGGCGCCTTTCAGGGCGACGACGCCCAGGTCGCCGGCCGTGCCGGCCAGAGTGCGCTTTGGGGCCGCTCCATCAAGTTCGCCATCGAACGGCTTGAGTCCTGAATATTGGCTCCATGGGCCATCTGCCTTGGGCGGCTTGCTGTAGTTGGTCCAAGGGCCTTCGCCTGGTTCATCGAGCTTGCCGGAGAACGGCTGGAGGTTGTCTTGTGCCATCCCCCCACTGTCGGAGGTTCAGGGCGCCAGGGCGAACCCTATAGGGGGGACACCGACAATGTCCTTTTGACCCCATTCCGGTAAACTGGAATCATGGCCAAGAAACCGGACTGGGACTACGCATTGCGTATTCGGGGTGTGACCCTGAAGACGCTGCCTGTTGCCGTCCTCGCGGACTACCTCAAGGAGTTTGCGGCACTGCTCGGCGACGACTCAAAACCGGTGCTGGATGGCATCGTCAAAGGCAGCGTGGTCGTCCGAGTCAAGCAGGTCGGCCAGCATCCCGCATACACCAGGGCAAGAATTCAGCACGCCGCCAATGACCCTCTGGGGCCGGGCGGACGCAGCTTCGTGAAGCTCTCGGAACTCATGAATCGTTCGGGGGCTCGCGGGGAGATCGTTGACCGGCAGGAAAACACCGTCGTCTCATTCCCGGTGTTTGCCGCGAAAGAATACGCCGCGCCGGAAATGACGGTGTCGGACGTCGGGACGCTGGATGGCCGGGTTGTGGGCATTAGTGGCGCAGATGACACCGTTCATCTGCGGCTTCTCGACAAGGGCAGTGTTGAGCATCGGATCGTTCTGCGGGATATCGCCATGGCCCAAGACCTGGCCAAGCGGTTCCGCTCAGACATAGTGCGTGTGCACGTCCACGGCACGTGGCGACGAACCGACTCAGGAAAGTGGGAGCCTCACGCCGTCTATGCAGATCGTGTCGAAATTCTTGATGGCGCGTCGCCGAGGGATTTCGTCCAGACGCTGCGTGCGATTAAGACCGGGTGGAGCGAGATGCAAGAGCCGCTGAAAGAACTGGCGGACATCAGGGGGACGGATGATCTGCACGCTTGATGCTTGCGTACTCGTGCTTTGGGCAAGCACAAAGACCGAGGAGTCCATCCTTGCCCGCCTTGATCATCTGCTTGAAACGGTTGCCAAAGCCGACGGAGTGCTCATCTTGCCAACCCCGGCCATCAGCGAATTACTGGTGCGCACCGACGAAGGCACCTCAGCATGGCTCGGTGCATTGCAAAAACGCAGCGTTGTGCGCGTAGCGCCTTTCGATTTGAGGGCTGCAGCAGAGTGCGCCATGATCCATCGCCTTGCGGTTTCTGCCGGCGGCAAGCGGCACGGCACCAAGAAGGGTGAACACTATCAAAAGATCAAGGTGGATCGCCAGATTGCTGCGATTGCAAGGGTGGCAGGCGCAGATATGCTGATCACCGATGACGACAATCTAATCGCCGTGGCAAATTTCATCGGCCTACAGGCGAAGCGCCCCCGGGAATTGGAACTGCCTGCTTCCGCTGCTCAGACCAAGCTGGATCTCGGTGCTGCCACGATGTCACACGGAAGCGCATCTATCCAGCCTGAAGTTTCTCCGCAGCCACCGATGCAGACCTGATACACCATGCCTGCTCGCTGGATCTTCGCCACCCTGGCACTCGCTGCGGCGCCCGCCTTCGCCGCCAACTACGCCACCTGCATCCTCGACAAGATGCCGGGAACGCAGAACGACGTGGCGGCGCAGGCGGTCTACCAGGTCTGCCTCGCCGGCCACCCGGGCGGGATAGAGGCCGTCGCCCAGGGCTCGGGGAGCGGCCTGTTCGGCTTCAATTCCGGGGCGGCGTGCACCGCGAAGAAGGCAGCCGATACGCGCAGCAACCGGGCTGCGGTGTTGATCGGGGTGGCGTGCAGGCGGCTGTATGACGAAAACGGCCCGTGGATTGAGTACCAGGGGCGGTAGCGTTACACGCGCTCCCAGCTCGCAGGATTGGCTGGGTCTCCGCCTTTGAACCGGTAGCCTTGCTGCACCGCTCCGAGACTTGGCGCAGCTTTTGCCCCACCCTGCCCCGGCTGTTGCACCACTTCCGTCTGCCCCGTCGCCTTGTTGTAGCGCACGATGGAGCCAGCGCTGGTGCTGCCGTCCAGGTTCTTGATCGCCGGCGTAACCTGCACGCCCCACTCGCCGTTTGCGCTCTTGCCTTGCAGCGCCAGTAGCGACTGCTGCGCCTGGCGCCGCTGCTC
>MEEC01000057.1 GCA_001724315.1 Lautropia sp. SCN 70-15
CTCCGACGACCTGGCCGGCGGCCGCTCGACCTTCATGGTCGAGATGACCGAGGCGGCCGCGATCCTCCACGCGGCCACCGAGCGATCGCTGGTGCTGATGGACGAGATCGGCCGCGGCACCTCGACCTTCGACGGGCTGGCGCTGGCCCACGCGATCGCCGCGCGCCTGCTCGCGCACAACCGCGCGCTGACCCTGTTCGCGACCCACTACTTCGAGCTCACGCGACTGGCCGCCACGCACCCCCAGGCGATCAACCTGCACCTGGCCGCGGCCGAGCACCGAGGCGGCATCGTGTTCCTGCACGAGGTGCGCGACGGACCGGCCAGCCGCAGCTACGGGATCCAGGTCGCCCGGCTCGCCGGCATGCCGGCGGCGGTCATCCGGGCCGCCGACAAGGTGCTCGGCGAGCTCGAGGCGCGGGCCCGCGCCGAAGACGAGCAGCTCGACCTGTTCGCGATGCCCTCGGAGGACGGGCAGCCCGCCGGGCGGCCAGACGACGCCGAGGCGCGCGAGCGCTCCGCCTCGGCCGACGCCGCCCACCGCGCCACCGAGTCCGAGGTGCTTGGGCGACTGCGCGAGCTCGACCCCGATGCGCTCAGCGCGCGCGAGGCGCTGGCGCTGCTGTATTCGCTGCGCGAGCGCCTCGACGCAGGCAAGGGGTGAGGAGTCGCCCTTCCCCCCGCCGCGCGTTGCGGGCCGGCCCTCGTGCACGCGCCGCGGCGCTCGCGGCCGCGCTGGCGACCGCGCTCTGCGTGACGTCCGCCGCAGGCGCTTCCCCTGCCCGGACCGACGGCCCGGCGACGCGGGGTCCGGTGTCCTTCGCGCTGATCGGCGACCTCCCCTATTTCGCGCTCGAAGTCCCGATGATCGGACAGATCTTCGAGTCGCTCGACGAGGACATCGCCTTCGTGGTCCACGCCGGCGACCTGAAGGGAAGCTGGGAATCCTGCGACGACTCGCTGCTCGCCGAGCGTCACGCGCTGCTGGACCGCAGCCCGGTGCCGCTGGTCTTCACGCCCGGCGACAACGAATGGGCGGACTGCCATCACTCGCGCGCCGGCGGCTTCGATCCGCTCGAGCGGCTGGCGGCGCTGCGCAGCCTCTTCTTCGCCGATGCCGCCGCGCTCGGCGGCAGGTCGGCGCTCGGCGTCGAGCGCCTCGCGCTCGAGCGGCAGGCCGACGTCACCCCGGGCGGCCCGCCGGAGAACCTGCGTTGGCGGGCCGGCGGCGCGCTGTTCGCCACGATCAACCTGCCCGGCAGCCGGAATGCGCGCGAGGTCGAGAAGCGACATCCGGGCAGCCGCGCGGCGCGCGAGCGCTGGAACGAGGCCTGGCTGCGCGAGGCCTACGCGATCGCCACGCGCGACCGGCTCGGCGCGGTCGTGGTGATCGGCCAGGCGAACCCGCATTTCGGCCGCTCGGGCGGCGGGCATTACGCGAGCTTCCAGCGCCTGCTGGAGGGGCTCGCCGCGCGTTTCGCCGGCCACACATTGTTCCTGCACGGCGACACCCACCGCCATTCGGTCGAGCGCCTGGGCGAGCGCCTGCTCAGGGTCGAGAGCTACGGCTCGCCCTTCTCCAACCTGTGGGTGCGGATCGACGTGGACCCGGCTGCGAAGGAGCCCTTCCGGGTCACGTCCCGGCGAACCGATCCGGATTCGCCCCGGCCCTGAGACGGGGCGCGGCGGCCGCGCGGGGCGCCGAGGCAGCGAGCGCGGCCAGCACCGACGCCAGCAGCGCGGCAACCGCGTTGTGCAGGGTGGCCGTGGGCAGCGGCGCGACGCCGAAGGCCGTGGCCAAGCCCAAGGCGAGCTGCATCGCAATCAGCACCGCGGTGGTTGCGGCCAGCATGCGATCGCTCGAATCGCCTCCCCGCCATGCCCGGGCGGCAGCGACCGAAGCGGTTGCCGCGAATGCCAGTGCCAGCGCCCGGTGGATCAGGTGCATGCCGATCTCGCCTCCCTGCTGCAGCCCACCCGATGCCCACGGATCGAAGGCCGCAGGCTCGAAACGCGCCCCGGCGAGACACCACAATTGCGGGCAGGCATCCACCGCCCCGCGAACGCTGGTCATGGTGCCGCTGAACACCATCAGCCCCATCAGCAGCAGCGCGAGGATCGCAGGCGCAGCGGCGCGGGGCGCCGGCGAGCCGTGCGGCGCGCGACGCAAGGCGTGCGCGGGCGCTTTCGGGCCCAGGCGCGACGCCGCGATCCAGGCCAGGGCGCCTGCGAGCACCATGCCGCCGGCCACGTTGGCCACGGTCACCAGCGGCAGGTCGTGGGGCGTGTAGCGCCCCAGCCAGGCCAGGAAGACCGTGTCGGCGAGCGCGATCGCCGCCGCCCATCGTTGCCCGGCCGAGAAGCGAGGCCAGCCGAACAGCGCGACGATCGCCACCAGCAGGCCCACCGCCGACGCGCTCGCCCGGTGCGTGAGCCGGGCGACCCGGATCGCCGTCGGCGGGTTCTCGGCGGGTGCCGCAGTGGAAGCGTCGGCCCGCGCCGGTAAGAGTGCCCCGCAGGCCGCCCAGGCCTCGCAGCCGAGGCCTGCCTGCCAATGCCGGATCAGCGCGCTGCTGGCGGTGATGCAAACGGTCAGCAGGCAGGCGAGGATCGCCAGCCGCCTCATCGGCGCGCGGTCCCGGTCATGGCCGCTCCGGAGGCCCGCCGTCCGGCCAGCATCGCCCGCAGCACCACCCACACGAACAGCATGCCGCCGGCGATCGCCACCAGTCCGCCGAGACCCATCAGGCCCATCCCGAAGACCTCCTGCGGGGTGCGGAGCACCTGCTCGGCGCCCGCGACCTTGCGCTGCACCCCATAGCCGCCCGACCAGAGCAGGCCCAGGATGTGCATCAACTGGCCGCCCCCGTACAAGTACGGCTGCCAGAGCGCCAGCCTGCCCTCGGGCGCGCGGTAGCCGAAGCGCGGCAGCAGCGCATAAGCCAGGCCCATCAGGGCCAGCGTCACCCCGACGATGGAGCCGTGATAGTGCGCCGGAACCCGGACGTCGGAGCCCCGGATCATGAAGCCGATCAGGCCGCCGACCGCGAACAGCGCCAGCGAGCAGACCAGCGCAGCGCGCAGGGGCCGCTGCGCGGGGCTGGAAGCGCGCCCGGTGAGCAAGGCGACCGTCAGCGCCAGGACCATCGGCAGGATCGCCAGGCCGCCGCCGAAACGCATCAGCCAGGTCATCATCCGCTGGTGCTCGATCGCCAGCACGGTCCAGTTCAGGTAGATCAGCGGCGCCAGGAAGACCGACAGCAGCGCGATCAGGTAGATCAGGGCCACCACCCGCGGACGCAGCGGCAGCGGCGAACCCGAGAGCTGGGCGAGCCATGCCCAGCCGACCAGCATCAGCAGGGTCCAGGCGAACTGCACGACGTGCCCGGGCCCCCAGAACAGCAGTTCGTAGTAGGTGCCGGCATCGAGCTCGCGCGGCACCTCGTACCAGGACCAGCCGAGGGCGAGCAGCGACACCGCGGCGGCCACCGCCGAGGCCTTGAGACCGAAGCGCAGCGCATCGGCCCCGTCCATGCGCAGGCTGAGCGGGGCCGGCGCCAGGAAGGCGCGCAGCACCAGCAGCGCGAATCCGATCCCGGTCACCCCCAGCCCGTAGAGGAAGACGTGATTGTCGAGCACCGGCACGTAGTTCGACATGATCGGCGTGGCCGGGCCGGTGAACGGCGCGACTGCGATCAAGGCCGCGCCGGCGGCACTCACGAAAAGCGCGACCCAGCCGAGCGCAAGCCGCTTTGCCGAGCTGTCGACGGTCCAGAGCATGCCGGCCATGGCGATGAACCAGACCAGCACCGACAAGTCGACGTGCACGATCAAGGCGACGCGGAAGAAATTGCCCGCCGGCACCCATTGCGAGAACCCCGGCGTTCGTGCGAGCACCAGCAGGACCGAGAACAGCCCGGCGCCGATCAGCGCGGCCACGCCCAATCCGAGCCAGCCTGCGGCGATCGCCCGCTGCTCGGTCGTCGGAACCTCGAGATCGAAGCGGTCGCTGCCGGCCGCCGAGGCCAGGCGGTCGAGCGCGCCGGCTGAAAGGGAACCGGTCTTCATCGGATGATCACCCCGCCCTTGTCCGCCACGAAATCGACCAGCACCACCTGGCCCGGCGACAGCGCCACCGTGCGCTCGCCGTGGTAATTGAAGCCCTCGACTCGCCGGTCGTCGTTGATCATCACCTTCAGGTGATGCTCGCCGGCCGCGATCGGCAAGCGCCGGTAAGTGCTCGAAGCGCCGTCCTTGCGCAGTCCGGCCGGTGCCACGACCTCATCGTGCAGCAGCTGGCCATCGATTTCGACCCGGATATGCACCGGCGAGCGCTCGCGGTCGCAGTCCTGCTCGGCGCGCAGGTGCACGGGCAGCTTGGCCAGTTCCTCGGCGCTGCGCGTGCGGCAGTCGGTTGCGATCTTGCCCGGATGCCGGAACGAGATCCGGAGCAGCGCCTGGTCGTCGTCCAGATGGCGATAGGCCGGGGACGTCGAGAAATAGCCGATGAAGACCGCGAACAGCGCGTACAGCACGGCCTGTGCGCCGTAGCGAAGGATTCGTTCAGGCATTCTCGGCTTCCTCCTGGCTTGCCCGGTCCGGGGCGTCGGTCCTGCGTTTCAGGCTGTCCGCAAAGGCGACGATTGCCGCATGCAGCCGCTGCGGATCCTCGCGAGCGGCCTCGACCAGCTGGAGGCGGGTGGTGTCGGCGGCGGCGCGCAGGCGCGGCTCGCGTTCGCCGCGCAGGCGCTGCGCGATCCACTCTTCTCCAAAACGATACTCGCAATCCAGCGGTGGACAACTTTCCACGACCACGCCGTCGGCGCCTTGACGCAACGCATACTCGACGAACGAAGGCGGGACCATGCCGGCGCAGGGCAGCTCCACGACCGCAAGACGCGCGCCCAGGGCGGTGGCGCGGCCCGACAGCTCGCTTGCCCGTGCCGCGCATTCGCAGCCGAGCAGGACCAGCAGGGGCGGTGCGCCCGCGGTGCTGCCCGAACCTGCGGCACTGCCCGAGCCTGCGGCCGCGTCGATCGCCTCGTCCAGCCTGTCGCGCAGCGCGCCCACGGTGAGCCACGGCAGGTCGATGCCGCTCGCCAGGTGTTCCGTGCGGCGAAACGGCGTGGACGACGGGCAGGCGCCGGCGCAGATTCCGCACGAGGCACAACGGTCGGCATCGACCACCGCGATCTCGCCCCGGCCCTGGGGGTGCGGCGCCATGGCGATCGCCGCGTACGGACAATCGGCAAAGCATCGGGTGCAGCCGTTGCAGTGCGCGGGGTCGACCACTGCCGGCGCCGGCCTGGGTGCGCGGGCGAGCCAGGGCGCGACCGCAAGCAGCAAGGTGAGCCCGACCGTGAGCGCCCAGATCGCCTCCGGCGACGCCAGGTCGCTGCCGACCAGCGGGGCGAGATAGAACCAGTCGATCGCGACGCGCGCCGGAAGCGCGTCCAGGTCGGCCGGCGGCAGCGAGGTCGCGGGCCGGGCTGCGGAGAGCGCCAGCAAGGCCCCCAAGGTCCAGAGCGCGAGCCCCCTGCTCACGCCGGTGCGCGGGCGAGTGATCCGCTGGATGTGCGCCCACATCACCAGCAGCAGCGCGAGCGGCAGGCCGATGTGAAGGAAGGCGACCAGCGAGAACAGCCGATCGGAGACGGCCTCGGTGGCGATGAAGTTGCGAACCAGTGCCGGGCCGAAGCCCGGCAGCGCCCCGAACCACTCGGCGGTGGCGGTGGCCACGAACAGGCCGAGCTCGTCCCACACCAGCCAGTAGCCGATCGCACCCGAGCCCACCACCAGCCAGAGGGTGGGCACGCCGCTGACCCACGAGTACCAGCGAAAGCCGCTGAAGCGGCCCAGGGCGAGCTCGCGAACCAGGTGCAGCATCACCACGACCACGAAGGCATCCGAGCCGTAGCGGTGCAGGCTGCGCATCAGCCCCCCGCCCCACCACTGGTCGACCGTGAGCCACTGCACCGAGCGCCAGGCCCCGTCGACGCTGGTCTCGTAGAACACGTAGAGCCAGCCGCCGCTGACCGCGATCAGCCAGAAGAGGAAGAAACCCAGGCCACCGAGCTGGCGCAGCGGGTTCTCGTCGCTGCCGAACACGCGATCGAGCGCCCGCTCGAGTCGCCGCCAGGCCGCCTCGGTAGTCGTCACGGGAAACCGACCCTCAGGCTCGCCGCGACCGCCGCAGCTCGCGCAACACCACCCAGGCGATCGCCCCGAGCGTGGTCAGCCCGGCGAAGATCTCGAAGAAGAGCGAATAGTTGACGCGGTAACCGCCGCTGTGCGGATCGTAGACGGTGCAATACAGGATCACCTTGTCCCAGACATTGGCCAGCGTGAGCTGCTGCGATGCCTGCCCCGACAGCAGCTCCTTGAGCGGCTGCACCAGCATCGGCATGTCGAAGTTCTCGCCGTACACCTGCCGGTACAGTACTCCGTCGGCACTGACGATGCTCACCTGCAGCAGGTGGTCGAAGCCGCCGCTGGTGGCCTCGTAGGTGAAGCCGAAACGCCTGGTGAGCGCCTCGACGTCCTTCGGCGCCGGGCTGAGGAAGGCCCAGTCCGGGTCGGAGATGCCCACCTGTTTCGCGAAGGAGGCCATGGCCACCGGATCGTCGAAGGGCTGGTTGAAGCCGATCGAGACCACCTTGAACCGGCCATCGCCCAGCGCCTTGCGCGCCACCCCCACCGCCTCGGAAAGGAAGCGCGTGGTCGTCGGGCAGACCTGGAAGCAGCCGGTGTAGATGAAGCTGACCAGCAGGGGCTTGCCGCGATAGTCGGACAGTCGCACGGTCTTGCCGGAAGCGTCGCGCAGCTCGAAGTCGCCGATCGGATTGCCGATCGCCGCCTGGCTGGTCTCGAAAGCGCGCCGGACATCGGAAGGCGGCCCCGACTGCGCCGCTGCCAGCAGCGGGACGCCGGCGACCACCGCTGCCGCGGCGATCCGCGCGACGAAGCCTGCGGCGCCGCGTGCTGCCTCAGGCCATCGCATTGCGCATCCAGGCGTCCGCGATCGTGCCGAGCAGCAGCAACGACAGCTGCACCAGCGATGCATGAAAGCTCGCGAGTGCGGTCGCACGCCCGGGCGCGCGCAGCAACGCAATCGTGCGCGAGACCAGCAGCCCGCCGCCAGCCGCCGCGCACAGCAGGTACAGCCATCCCGGCGACCAAGCCGCGATCGCCAGCGACAGGCCGACCATGACCACCGCGTGGGCGAAGATCGCCCGTGCCGCGAAACGGTCGCCTCGCACCACCGGCAGCATCGGCACTCCGGCCTTCGCATAGTCGTCGCGGCAGACGATCGACAGGCTCCAGAAGTGGGGTGGCGTCCAGAGGAAGAGCACGACGGCGAGCAGCATCGCCTCGATGGACAGCTCCGGCTGCACCGCCGCCGCCCCGGCCAGCACCGCGAAGCTGCCCGCCAGACCGCCGATCACGATGTTCCAGGCGCTGCGGCGCTTGAGCCAGACCGTGTAGACCACCGCATAGACGAAGGCGCCCAGGAAGGTGTACAGGGCCGCGAGCGCGTTGGCCGCGTACCAGGCAGCGGCGACCGCGATGCCGGTGAGCCCCACGATCAACGCCAGCCAGCCGCCGTGATGCCGGAAGCGCCCGGTCACGAAGGGCCGCCGGCTGGTGCGGCCCATTCGCGCGTCGAGGTCGACCTCGTAGAACTGGTTGAACGCGCCGGCCGCCGAGGAAGACAGCAGCACGGCCAGCGTGAGCACGACGGCCTGCCAGCCGCTTATCGCCCCGCCCGGCGAGATCATCAGCCCCGCGACCGCGGTGAGCGCGATCGCGACGCCGATGCGGAGCTTGAACAGGTTCAGCAAGGCTTTCATCCGTCTGCTCCTCGTTCCAGGCGCCGGCCGCCGGTCAGCTCAGCCCCCACACCGTGGACAGGTACTTCCAGTTCACGAAGTAGTAGAGGACGAAGGCAGTCAGGAACACCAGGGCCAGCACGAAGGTGCCCGGCGCCGCGAAGCCGCCGCCATGCCCGCCGTGCCCGGAGAGCGCCGACTGCACCGGAAGGCGCAGCGGCGTGATCGACGTGGAGTAGGCGCCGGCGTCGAGCTTCTTGCCGAACAGGATGGTGCCCACGGTCACGATGATGTACATCGCCCCGCCGATCACCGCGATGACACCCGAGATGCCGCAGATGGCCAGCATCAGCAGCGCCGTGCCCGGGTACTCGTAGGGCAGCGATGCGCCGGCGAAGGTGATGTCCCAGTGCCGGCGCGGAACGCCCAGCGTGCCGGCCCCCATCATCGCGAGCGTGAACACGCCCATGCCCAGGCCGAACACGTAGGGCTGCCACTTGGCCCAGCCGGGCAGGATCAGCTCGCGATTGAACAGCGTGGGCAGCAGGAAGTAGGTGATCGCCATGAACGCGAGCGTGGTGCCGAGCACGACCGTGGCGTGGAAGTGGCCGGGCACGTAGATCGTGTTGTGGATGATCATGTTCAGCTGCTCGGTGCCCATCATGACGCCCGAGATGCCGCCCAGGAAACCGAAGCCGAGCAGCGAGATGAACATGCCGGAGAACACCGGGTTGCCCCATGGCGCCTTGCGCAGCCACTCGAACATGCCCTTCGTGAAGCCCTTCTCGCGCTGGGCCACCTCGATGGCGCCGGGCACCGTGAGGCCGTGGATCATCGAGGCCAGCACCGCCAGGTACATCGCGTAGCTGGTGTTGAAGACCTTCCACTCCACGCCCACCGCCGGGTCGGCCAGGATGTGGTGGGCCGAGGCCAGCTGCAGGAAGCAGATGTACAGGAAGAAGGCGGTCCGGCTGATGCGCTCGGACATGGGCTTGGCGCCGAACACGATCGCGGCGATCGCGTACCACACGGCCACGTGCGCGCTGACGTTGATCTGCTGCGAGGAGTGGCCGAAGGCCCACCAGATGACCCGGTACATCGCCGGGTCGATGTGCTTGATGTAGCCGATCGACCACAGCCAGGTCGGGATCAGGATGATGGCCCCGGACGCGATCGTGAAGATCGCGATGATGCAGGCGGTCAGCGCGCCGAAGGTCACCAGCGGGACCGATCCCTCGTAGGTCTTCTCGGCCTTGGCCACCACCAGGGTGCCCAGGAACACGAAGCAGCCGATCAGCGCGCCCACCGCGAACAGGATCAGGCCGAAGTAGAAGGCCGGGTGCGCGGGCATCGGCACGTACGAGGTCATCATGACCGTGGAACTGCCGTCGAAGATCGCGACGTTGTACGTGATGGTGCCGATCACCATCAGCGCGAACGCGAACCAGGCTATTCGAGGTGTTGCCAGCCGGCAACGCAGCAGCGTCGACGAGCAGAAGTAGAGGATCGCGATCTCGAAGAAGATGATCCACGCCACCAGCATGTCGAGGCCGTGGGCGGTCAGGTACAGGTAGAAGTTGTCGGCGTCGATCAGGTGCACGGCCTGCCAGCGCGTGAGCACCAGCAGCAGTGCGAGCACGCCGCCCACCAGCAGCGTGACGACGGCCGCGACCGCATTGAGCTTGATCAGCGATTCGGCCGACTTGTGGAACTGCAGCCCCGTCCGGGGGCAGGTGCGGAACAGCGCCTGTGCGGTAGCCATTGTCATCCCCCGTTCAGTCTTTCACGTAGAGCCGGGACACCATCTTGTGATGCCCGATCCCGCAGAACTCGTTGCAGACGATCGCGTAGGTGCCGCTGCGGTTCGGCTTGATCGTGATGACGTGCTCGTAACCGGGAAGGATCTGCACGTTGATGTTCTCCGGCTGCAGCGAGAAACCGTGCTGGTAGTCCATCGCGGTGAGGTGAAGCCGATAGGTCTCGTCCTTCTTCAGCTCGAGGATCGGCCAGAAGGACCACAACCGGGCGATCAGGAAGATGTCGCTGCCGGCCGGCGGCGCCACGACCGGGATCTTCTCGTCGGTCTCGGTGCGCACCGTGTACTTGTCGACCATCTCCTGGGTGGCCCGCTGGAACAACTCGGGCTTGACCCGGTAGGTCTCGGGCGACAGGTTCTGGCCGCCGTAGACGTGCCAGTAGGGCATCATGAAGAACATCACCATGCACCAGATGAAGGCGATGGTGATCCAGATCAGCTCGACCTTGTCGACCGGCTGCTTCCACCAGATCTTCTGCGGCGGGGGGAGAATCGCGCTCATGGATTGGCTCCTGTGCCCGTTACTTGGCGAGCGGGCTGACCGGCACCGTCGCGATCTCCATCACGCCCCACAGGATGTAGAGGACTGTGGGAATCGTGACCCCGAGGAACAACAACAGAAAGGGGTTGTCCAGGATCTGCTGGAAAACCGGAACGCGCTCTTCGCTTTCTTCGGGCGCGCCGTGCTGCGGCTTCGGATCGGCCATGTCCCCCTCCTTGATGGATTTCTGATACATCTTTATCGTGAATGAACGGCGCGCAAAGTCAAGCGTGAGCCTTGATTCCCGTCAATAGATTCATCGGGTCTGCATGTAATGTCCCGGTTCTCGGAGAGGCAGGTGCTCGCAAGGATCCAGTCGGTGCTGCAGTGGTTCTTCCTCCGGATGGAGGCGGTGGGGAACCGCGTGTTCGGGGAACGCCTGAACCCGATGTACTACCTGGGCGCCACCAGCTACTGGATGTTCTGGCTGGTGGTGATCAGCGGCCTCTACGTCTACGCCTTCTACGAAACCGGGGTCGACAAGACCTACGCCTCGATGGAGGCGATCACGCACGGGCAGTGGTTCGCCGGCGGCATCATGCGCAGCGTGCACCGGTACGCATCCGACGCGATGGTGCTCACCATGCTTCTGCACATGGTCCGGCACTTCGCCTTCGACCGGCACCGCGGCTTCCGCGCCTTCTCGTGGATCACGGGCGTCGTGCTGCTGTGGC
Organism: Lautropia sp. SCN 70-15; assembly: GCA_001724315.1. Lineage (GTDB taxonomy): Bacteria > Pseudomonadota > Gammaproteobacteria > Burkholderiales > Burkholderiaceae_E > Zeimonas. The sequence goes on from MEEC01000057.1 coordinate 10,861, forward strand.
TGGTCTACGCGTCGGGCGTCAACGGGTTCATGCTGCCCTGGGACAAGCTCGCGCAGTTCGTGGTGATCGCCACGACCGAGTGGTTCGACGCGCTGCCAGTGTTCCGCGGCATCCTGACCCGCAACTTCATCACCCCGGAAGCGGTGTCGGACCGGCTGTTCTCGCTGTTGTCCTTCCTTCACATCGGCATCCCGCTGGTGGTGCTGCTCGCGCTCTGGATCCACACCCAGCGCGTGCCGCGCGCCGCCCAGATGCCGCCACGCCCGCTCGCGATCGGCCTGGTCCTGATGCTGGTGGTGCTGGCCATTGCCAAGCCGGTGGTCAGCCAGGCGCCGGCCGATTTCGAGACCTTTCCGGTCGTCCTCTCCTTCGACTGGTTCTACCTGAGCGTCTATCCGCTGATCTACGCCTGGGATCCCGTCTGGCTGTGGGGCGCGCTCGTCGGCGCCACCCTCCTGCTGTTCGCCCTGCCCTGGATGCCGCCGGCGCGCTACGCCCGCGGCGAACCGAAGCAGATGACCGTGCATCCGGGGCGCCAGCTCGCCCCGGTGCGCCCGGGCGAGACCCTGCTCGACGCGGGCCTGCGCGCCGCCATCCCCCTGCCCTTCGAGTGCCGGTCGGGCGGCTGCGGCGTCTGCAAGGCCACGCTGATCGGCGGGCAGGTCGAGATGTCCGGCTACCAGAAGAGCGCGCTGTCCGACGACGAGCGCGCTGCCGGGCGCATCCTCACCTGTTGCGCCACCGCGATCACCGACGTGGAGTTCGAGTACGAGGAGAACGCCGCCGCGCGCGGCACCACGGTCGAGCGCTATCGGGCGAAGATCGACCGGCTCGAGAAGCTCGCGCACGACGTGATGCTGCTCGGGCTGCGCCTGCAGGACGGCCGGAAGATCGCCTTCGAAGCCGGCCAGTACCTGAACGTGATCCTGGAAGACGGCGCGCGGCGCAGCTACTCGTTCACCGTGCCATCGGGCGAGACCGACCTGGTCGAGCTGCACGTGCGGCTGATGCCGGGCGGACGCTTCACCACCCGCGTGTTCGAGTCGATGAAGCCGGGCGACGAGATCGAGTTCGAAGGGCCGGTCGGCTCCTTCGTGTTGCATGAACCGAGCGACAAGCCGCTGATCTTCGTGGCCGGGGCCACCGGCTTCGCGCCGGTCAAGAGCCTGCTGGAGCAGGCCTTCAGGCTGGGCATCGAGCGGCCGCTGTACCTGTACTGGGGCGTGCGCCAGCGCCGCGACCTGTACATGATGGAGCTGCCGCAGCGCTGGGCGCGCGAGCATCCGAACTTCCGCTTCGTTCCGGTGCTGTCCGAGCCCGGCACCGACGAGCCCTGGGCGGG
>MEEC01000058.1 GCA_001724315.1 Lautropia sp. SCN 70-15
CTCGACGCGGCGATCGCTGCGCAGATGGTGCTGGGACTGGTCGAACCGCAGTCCTCGGGCATCGGCGGCGGCGCCTTCATGCTGCACTACCGCGCGCGCGACAGGCGGCTCGAGGCCTGGGACGGGCGCGAGACCGCGCCGGCGGCGGCCGACGAGCAACTCTGGCTCGACGAGCAAGGCCAGCCGCGGCCCTTCTTCGAGGCAGTCGTCGGCGGTCGCTCGGTAGGCGTGCCCGGCCTGGTTCGCATGCTCGAGCAGGCCCACGCCCGTCATGGCCGTCTGCCCTGGGCCCGGCTGTTCGAGCCGGCGATCGCGCTGGCGCGCAACGGCTTTCCGGTCAGCCCGCGCCTGCACGCGCTGCTGGCGCGCGATCCGGCGCTGCGCGACGACCCCGAAGCCGCCGCCCTCTACTACGACGAGGCCGGCAAGGCGCGACCGGTCGGCTACCTGCTGCGCAACCCGGCGCTGGCCGAAACGCTGGCGCGGATCGCCCGACAGGGCAGCCTGGCGCTGCACGCGGGGCCGATCGCGCGCGAGATCGTCGACAAGGTGCGCAGCCACCCGGTCAATCCGGGGCTGCTCGGCGAGCGCGACCTGGCCTTCTACCGGCCGGCGGTGCGCGAAGCCATCTGCTTCGACCACCGCGCGCACCGCGTCTGCGGAATGCCGCCGCCCTCGTCCGGCGGGGTGACGGTGGCGCAGATGCTGAAGCTCTGGCGCGCGGCGCCCGCCCGGCTCACCGCGCCGGTATCCGGCGGGCGCGGCGCCGCCCAGTCCGGCGGCGATCTCGACCCGGACGGCGCCCATCGCTTCGCCGAGGTCGGCAAGCTCGCCTTCGCCGACCGCGACCGCTACCTGGCCGACCCCGATTTCGCGGCTCCCCGGCAGGGCTCGTCCGGCGACGCAACGCTCGTATCGGGGCTGCTCGACGACCGTTACCTCGCGCGCCGCGCCGCCGCGATCGGCGAACGGGCATTGCCCACGCCGGTCGCCGCGGGGCAACCGGCCGCGCTGTCGGACCGGCCGCCGGCCGCAGCGCCATCGCCCGAACTGCCCTCGACCACCCACCTGTCGATCGTCGACCGGCAGGGCAACCTGGTGTCGATGACCTCGTCGATCGAGAGCGCCTTCGGCGCCCGGATCATGGTTCGCGGCTTCCTGCTCAACAACCAGCTGACCGACTTCTCGTTCGCGCCGAGCCGCGACGGCGAGCCGATCGCCAACCGGGTCGAGCCCGGCAAGCGGCCGCGCAGCTCGATGGCGCCCACCATCGTCTTCGACCGCGCCACCGGTGCGCCCGCGCTGGTCATCGGCTCGCCCGGCGGCCCGCAGATCATCCACTACGTGGCGCGCAGCCTGATCGCGATCCTCGACGAGGGCTTGGACCCGCAGCGCGCGGTGTCGCTGCCCAACCTCGGCAACCGCAACGGCGTCACCGAGCTCGAGCGCGGCCGGGTATCGGCCTCGCTCGCCGAGGCGCTGCGCACGCGCGGCCATCGGGTCGAGCGGGTGGACATGACCAGCGGCCTGCACGCGATCGCGCTGGACTGCCGACCCCGCCAACGGCAGGATCGCGCTTGCAGGCTCACCGGGGCGGTCGACCCGCGACGCGAGGGCGCGGTGGCCACCGCCGGCAAGGGAGAACGATGATGGAAAGGCGCAGGATCAGCGGCGGCCGGCTCAGGTCGGCCGGCTACGACGCGGGCGAGCAGCGGCTCGAGATCGAGTTCGTCGACGGTTCGCTGAAGGCCTTCAAGGCGGTGCCGGCCGAGGTCTGGCGCCGCTTCGTGGCCTCGCCGAACCCGGCCAGCTTCTACGCCGACCGGATCGAAGAGGAGTACGCCTTCGACGCGGGCCGCGCGGCGGGCGACAGCGCCGCCCGCGCGAAGCTCGATTCGCTCTTCGGCCCGGGCCCGGCCAGCGACTGATCGCCGCGACCGGCCGGGGTCGCGCCGGCGCCGGGCCGCTCGTCGATCATCCAGGCCAGCGCCGCGGCGCCCAGGGCCAGCGCGATCGAGGCGAACCACATCACGTCGTAGGAGCCGCTGGCGGCGTAGCTGCGCCCGGCGATCCAGACCCCGGTCGCGCTGCCGATCTGGTGGCTCAGGAACACGAAGCCGCCCAGCGTGGCCGCGTAGCGCAGGCCGAAGATCTGCCCGACCAGTCCCATCGTCAGCGGCACCGTGCTCAGCCACAGCAGGCCCATGCCCGCGGCGAACAGGTAGAGCGAGGCGGCCGAGATCGGCAGCACCAGCAGCAGGCCCACGAAGACCGCGCGCAGCGCGTAGACCCAGCCCAGCAACATCTTCTTGCTGTGCCGCCCGCCCAGCCAGCCCACCGCGAAGGAGCCGATCACGTTGAAGAGCCCGATCGTGGCGATCGCCATCGCGCCGTGCTTCGCCGCCAGGCCGTTGTCGACCACGTAAGCCGGCAGGTGCAGCGTGATGAACGCGAGCTGGAAGCCGCACACGAAATAGCTGCCGGCCAGCAGGGCGAAGGGCTTGCGGCGGAAGGCATCGCGCACCGCCACCCAAAGAGAATGCCCGGTGTCGCCTGGGTGCGCGGCCGCGCCCTGGGCGGCTGCCGGCGAACCCTGACCCGCCGCCGGCGCGCCCGACCCGGACTCCGGCGGCGCGCCCCGTCCGTGCATGACGAAGGCCAGCGGCGCGATCAGCGCCACCGCCATCGACATGATCAGCAGGGCCGCGTGCCAGTCGAACAACTCGATCAGCAGATGGCCGGCGGGCACGACCAGGAACTGGCCGAGCGAGCCGCCCGCGTTGGCCACGCCCAGCGCGGCGCTGCGCGCCAGCGGCGAGGTGGCCCGGCCGATCACCGGCATGACCAGCGCGGAGGTGGTGCCGCCCTGCCCGATGCCAACCATCAGCCCGAAGAAGATCACCAGGCCGAGTTGCGAGTCGACCCACAGCGTGCCGGCCAGGCCGGCCGCGTAGATTAGACCGGCCAGGGCGATCGCGCGCGCCGCGCCGATGCGGTCGGCCAGCATGCCCATCAGCACCGCGCCGGCGCCCCAGGCGAGGTTCTGGATCGCGAAGGTGTTCGAGAAGAACTCGCGGCTCCAGCCGTGCGTGACCAGCATCGGCGGCATGAAGATGCCGGCGGTGGCGCGCACGCCCATCGACAGCAGCAGGATCAGGGCGCCGATCAGCACGACGCGCGACCACGCGCCGGCCTGCGCGTGCGGGGAAGGACTCATCTGGGTTCCGGACGGTCGAGGGTCTCGAAGGGCGGCCCGCGGCAGGAGGGCGGGCCGGCTTCGACGCCGGACGCGGCCGGCGAGAGCGCCGGGCGGTGGCCGGCGCCGGAAATGCGATCATCAGGATACCCGTTTCCCGGACTCCCGCCCCGGTCCGGGGCCCGGCGAACGTTCCCTTTTCGGCCATCATGCAAGCAGCCAGTCCCCTGCCCGCCGGCACCCGCTGGTGGATCCTGTGCCGCGTCGTCGACAACTTCGGCGATGCCGGCGTGTGCTGGCGCCTGGCGCGGCAGCTGGTCCGCGAGCAAGCCGCCGAGGTCACGCTGTTCATCGACCGGCCCGAGCTGATCGCGCGGCTGGCGGGCGCGGCGCCGGTGCGGCGTCCCGGCGAGCCGGCCGCCCGGCTTGCCGGTGTCCGGATCGCGCCGTGGCCCGAATCACGCCCCGATTCGGCGGACCCGTCTTGGCCCCCCTCGATGGTCGACGCCGACCGCCCCGACGTCGTGCTCTCGGCCTTCGGCTGCGAGCCGCCCGGCTGGATCCGGTCGATGCTCGCAGGCGGGCCGCGGCGCCCGCTCTGGATTCACCTCGAGTACCTGAGCGCCGAGCCCTGGGTCGACGGCTGCCACGGCCTGTCCTCGGTCAAGCCCGACGGCGCGGTCGAGCACTTCTTCTACCCCGGTTTCACGCCGGCCAGCGGCGGGCTGCTGCGCGAGCGAGACGCGCTGGCGCCCGCCGAACGTCCGGCCGCGGCGGCGCGCGCCGCCGCGCTGGCGCGGCTCTGCGGCCAGTCGCCCGAGCCCGGCGAGCAGGTGCTCACGCTGTTCTGCTATCCGGACTCGCCGCTCGATGCGCTGCTGCCGGCGCTGGCCCGCGCCGAGCGCCCCACCCTGCTGCTGGTGCCCGAAGGCGTCGCGCCCGACGAGCCCGAGGCCTTCGCGGGCTGCGGCCTGCCGCCGGGCGGCCCGGCCGCGCGCCGGGGCAGGCTCAGGATCGCGCGGATCCGCTTCCTGCCCCAGGACGACTACGACGCGCTGCTGCGCCTGGCCGACCTGAACTTCGTGCGCGGCGAGGACTCCTGGATCCGGGCCCACTGGGCGCGCCGGCCCTTCGTCTGGCAGCCCTACCGGCAGCAGGAGGACAGCCACCACGACAAGCTCGATGCCTTCCTGGCCCGGCTGCGGGCCGCGGCCGTCGCAGCCGCGAATCCGCCTGCGGCGATCGACGCGGTCGAGGCGGCGATGCGCGCCTGGTCGGGGCTCGGCGATGCGGGCGCGGCCTGGCAGGCGCTCGCCGCCCAGGGCGAGGCCATCGAGGCCGTCTTCGGGCACTGGACCGAGTCCCTGGTCCGGCAGCCGGACCTCGCCGCACAGCTGGCCGGATTCGTGCGAGACAGGCTATAATTTCCGGTTTACCAGCATCGGCCAAGAAAGGCCTGGGACCGCATCCGATGAAAATCGCTCAGGAACTCCGCACCGGCAACGTCGTCATGATCGGCAAGGACCCGATGGTGGTCATCCGGGCCGAGTACAACAAGTCGGGCCGCAACGCGGCCGTCGTGAAGATGAAGCTGAAGAACCTTCTCAACAACTCGGGCACCGAGACGGTCTGCAAGGCCGACGAGAAGTTCGACGTCGTCATCCTCGACAAGAAGGAAGTCACCTACTCGTACTTCGCCGACCCGATGTACGTGTTCATGGACGCCGAGTACAACCAGTACGAGGTCGAGGCCGACAGCATGGGCGACGCGCTGAACTACGTCGAGGAAGGCATGCAGTGCGAGGTCACCTTCTACGAAGGCCGCGCGATCTCGGTCGAGATGCCCACCACGCTGGTCCGCGAGGTCGAGTACACCGAGCCGGCCGTCAAGGGCGACACCTCGGGCAAGGTCATGAAGCCGGCCCGCATCAAGCCCACCGGTTTCGAGCTGCCGGTTCCGGCCTTCGTGGAGATCGGCGACAGGATCGAGATCGAAACGCGCACCGGCGAGTACCGCTCGCGCGTCAAGTAAGCGTGAATCAGGCGAGCAGCGGCTCGCCGCCGCCCTCGCGCCGCACCGCGCGGCGCAGGTGCCGGTTCAGCGTCTCGCGCAGCGATTGCAGCGTGACCGGCTTCACCAGGTAGCTGTTGCAGCCGGCCAGCGCCCCGCGCGCCAGGTCGAAGGGCGAGGACCGGCTGGTCAGGATCACCACCGGCATGCCGCGCAGCGACCGGTTCTTCTTGATCAGCCGGGTCATCCGGTAGCCGTCCATGTCGGGCATCACCACGTCGGCGAGCACCAGCTCGTAGCGGCGCATGCCCAGCTGCTCGAGCGCCTCGCCGGCGCTGGCCACCGCCTCGCAGTCGATGCCCATCTGGTGCAGCGCGGTGCCCAGCTGGCGCCGCACGGTGGGGCTGTCGTCGACCACCAGCACCCGCGGCCGGCGCAGCACGCCGAAGTCCGACACCACCAGGCCCGGCCGGGAGCCGGCCGACGCCTCGAGCTCGCGCTTGCGCGACAGCTGCCGGTCCACCACCCGGTTCAGCGTGAACAGCACCTGCGCCACGAAGCTCTGCACCAGCAGGTCGTCCTGCTGGCGGGACGGGTCGCAGCGCCGTCCGACCCGCACCACCGTGTCGCGGTCGACGACCTTGGTCAGCTTCTCGAACAGGTTGGGCGCGCCGCTTGCGGTCATGTCGACCAGCGCGACGTCGAACTGGCCCGGGCCGCGCGACGTGGCGATCGAATAGCGATAGCGGTTGTGGTGCGCGTGGCGCAGGACGATCTCGAGCAGCTTGCGGAAGCGGGTCGCCAGTCCGAAGACCGCGATCTTGAACTCCGGCCGTTCGTCGCGCGTGGGCTGCTGTTCGTTCATGTTCCGAGAACCCCGGCGTGCGGTGAGAATCGAGCGAATTCTAACCCTGCCTCCCCCGCCCCATGCAATTGCCAGTGCGAAAAAAAATACACATTCCGCACAGGGACTTGCAGGCAACTTCCGAGAATCGACCTGAACACGGTCAATAGCCCAGCGCGTTCGGCAGCCACAGCACCAGATCGGGCACCGCGATCAGCGCGATCAGCGCCGTCATCATCGCGAACACGAACCACACCGCCCAACGCGCGGTCTGCTCGATCGCCACGCCCGCCAGCCGCGCCGACACCATCAGGTTGACCGCCATCGGCGGGGTGAACTGGCCGATCGCCACCATGAAGGTGAGCAACACGCCGAACCAGACCGGGTCCCAGGCATAGGCGCGCATCAGCGGCACCAGCAGCGGCACGAAGATCAGGAAGATCGAGATGCCATCGAGCACCATGCCCACCAGCAGCAGCACGACCACCACCACCGCCAGCGCCGCCCAGGAGTTCAGGATGCCGTCCTGGGCGATCCTCGCGATCGGGTCCACGATGCCAAGCGTGCTGACCGTGTAGGCGAAGATGCTGGCCAGCGCCACCACGATCATGATGATGCCGGAGGTCTCGGCCGCCTCGACCAGGGTGTCGAAGAGCTCGCGCAGGCCGATCGTCCGGTAGACCACCATGCCCACGAACACGCCGTAGACCGCCGCTACCACCGCCGCCTCGGTGGGGGTGAACCAGCCCAGGCGCATTCCGCCCAGGATCAGCACCGGCGCGAACAGCCCCCAGCTGGCCTCGCGCAGCGCCCGCCAGAACGGCGGCCGCGGCTCGGCGGCCTCGTTGGCGCCGAAGCCGTGCCGGCGCGCCAGCCAGACGGCCGGGATCATCAGCGAGAGCCCCGCCAGGATGCCGGGCACGACGCCGGCGGCGAACAGCGCCGGCACCGAGGCGCCCGGGACCAGCACCGAGTAGACGATGAAGGCCACCGAGGGCGGGATCAGGATGTCGACCGCCGCGGCCGAGCCGATCACCGTGGCCGAGTAGTCGCGCGGATAACCGGCGCGCGCCATCGCGCCCAGCATCACGCCGCCGACCGCCGCGGCGGTGGCCGGGCCGGATCCGGAGATGCCGCCCATGAACATGGCCACGCCGATCGCGACCAGCGGCAGCATGCCGGGCCCGCGTCCGACCAGCGCCACCGCGAAATCGACCAGGCGCCTGGCGACGCCGGAGCGCTCGAACACCGCGCCCACCAGCACGAACATCGGCAGCGCCAGCAGCGGGTACTTGGCGATGCCCGCGTAGAAATTGTTGGGAATCGACAGCCAGCCCAGCTCGGCCAGCCCGATGCCGACCGAACCGGCGAGCGCCAGCGCCACGCCGATCGGCACCCCCGCCAGCATCAGCACGATGAAGGCGGCAAAGATCGCGACGCCGGTCATGCGCGCGCTCCCTTCAGGAGCCTGTGAAGCGCGCGGGCAGAGATCGCCAGCGCCAGCAGCGGCAGCCAGATCGTGTACCACCACTGCGGCACGCCGATGCCCGGCGAGGTGACCTCGTAGCGGTAGTCGTCCCAGAAGAGGCGCAGCCCGAGGCCGAACAGCAGCAGGAAGGCCACGACCGTGGCGAGCGAGGACAGCGTGGCCAATCGCTTGCGCCTGTCCGCCGACCCGCCCAGGAAGAAGATTTCGATCCGGATGTGCCGGTCACGAACCACTGCGGCGCCGGAGGCGACCATCGTCACCACCACCATCAGCCAGACCGAGATTTCTTCGGTCCAGGCAAAGGACTCGTTGGTGAGGTAGCGCACCAGCACGTTCGCGAAGGTGATCAGCGTGAGCAGCGCCATGGACAGCGCGCCCACCCAGTCCTCGGGAAGACGGCGCGGCCGTCCGGCTCCGGTCGCGGCAGCCGGGCCGGCGGGCAGGTCAGGGGCGGGCGGAGCGAACTTGTCCGGATCGGGCATCTTGGCTTGCGGGACCGCCGACGTGTCGCGCACGTAGCGGGCCGGTCATCGAGTGAAGGGTGTGCGGGGAGCGACAGCGCGGGAACCGATGGAAAAAGGCCGAGGCGTTTCCACCCCGGCCTTCGGCCCGGCGCACGGCATGCCCCGCCCGGGCCAGCCCTCGGACCCCGTGAAGGGCGTCAGGCCTTGCGGCTGGCGGCCACGGCGGCCTCGGCCTTCTTGACCAGGTCCGGTCCGATCTGCTTGGCCCACTTCTTGTAGACCGGCTCGAGCACCTTCTGGAACTGGGCCTTGTCGTCGGCGGTGAGCTGGGTCACCTTGACGCCCAGCGCCTCGACCTCCTTGACCATCGACATGTCGCCCTTGGTCAGGCCCTTGCGCGCAATCGCGATTTCCTGGTTGCCGGCCTCGACGGCGGCCTGGCGGACGATGTCGCGGTCGGCCGGCGACCACGAATTCCAGATGTCGCGGTTCACGACGAAGATCAGCGGATCGGCCACGTAGTCCCACATCGTCACGAACTTCTGCGCCAGCGTGTGCAGCTTGGCGGCGGTGAAGATGTGCATCGGGTTTTCCTGGCCTTCGACCGCACCCGAGGCCAGCGCGGGCTGCGCGTCGGCCCAGCTCATCTGCGTGGGATTGGCACCCAGCGCGGTGAAGGTCTCGGTGAAGATCGGCGAGCCCACGATCCGGAACTTCAGGCCCTTCATGTCGGCCGGCGTGCGGATCTCGCGCTTGGAGTTGGTGAGCTCGCGGAAGCCGTTCTCGCCCCAGGCCAGCGGCATCACGCCGGCCTTCTCGACGATCTTCATCATCCGGTCGCCGACCTCGCCGCGCACGATCGCGTCGAGGCCCGCGTGGTCCTGCGACAGGAAGGGCATCGAGAACAGGTTCAGCTCCTTGACCTGAGGCGACCAGTTGATCGTGGAACCGACGGCCATGTCGATCACGCCCTGACGGATGGCCGAGAACTCGCGGGTCTGGTCGCCATTGATCAGCGACACGCCGGGGTAGAGCTTCATGTTGATCCGGCCCTGGGTGCGCTCGCGCACCAGGTTGATCCAGATGTCGGCGCCCTTGCCCCAGGGGAATGCGGTGCCCACGACCGTGGACACCCGGTATTCGGCCTTGTAGTTCTGCGCGTGCGCGGCGCGGGTCACGACGAAAGGCGCGGCGAGCGCGGCCGAGCCGGCTGCACCGGCCTTGAGCAGGGAACGACGATCCATCTCCGGAATCCTCCACGTTGGGAATTGTTGCGGGTCGGTGACACGACCCGGTCGGGCGATTGTAACGCTGCGTCGGCGCAAGGCCCGGCCGACCCGGGATCGGGTCACACGACGACCTTCAGATCGTTGTCGGCCGCGAAGCGGCGCAGGAAATCGTAGGCCATCGGCTCGATGTCGTGAAGCCGGGCGTCGACCGTCACGCAGCGGATGCCGTCGTGAAAGCCGGGCATGACGAAGGGGGAGTAGCTGAGGCGGGCGTCGGCCACGCTGCCGGCCGGCCTGAAGCCGGACATCACGCCGCACAGCCTGTCGGCCCAGTCGCTGGGCCGGAAAGGCCGCCCGCTCCCGGTCACGCCGAGGATGACGAAGGATTGGACGGCGGCGGTGTCGGGCATTGTCGGGCAGCGCACGAGCGCAAGCACGCGATTATAGCGGCCGGCTCCACCGTCGTTGGCCACGCGGGGGGCTTCCCATACAATTGGGAAAGCGGCCCGCGTCCCGGCGCGGCCCCCGATCCTCGGCGGCCCCGGACTCCCCCGGCGCCGCGCAAACAGAACAAGGATTCCGCGATGGCAGCGACCTCTCCGCTGATGAACACCTATGGCCGGCTTCCGGTGGCCTTCAGCCACGGCGACGGCGCCTGGCTCTTCGACACCGAAGGCAAGCGCTACCTCGACTGCCTGTCGGGCATCGCGGTCAACACGCTGGGCCACAACCACCCGAAACTGGTCGCGGCGCTGCGCGAGCAGGTGGCCCGCATCATCCACAGCTCGAACCTGTTCGAGGTGCCGCTGCAGACCCAGCTCGGCGCCAAGCTCGTCGAGCTCTCGGGCATGACCAACGTGTTCTTCTGCAACAGCGGGCTCGAGGCCAACGAGGCGGCGATCAAGATCGCCCGAAAGTACGGCCACGAGAAGGGCGTCGCCATGCCCGAGATCGTCGTCTTCGACAAGGCCTTCCACGGCCGCTCGCTGGCCACGCTGTCGGCCACCGGCAACGCCAAGGTGCAGAAGGGCTTCGAGCCGCTGGTCGAGGGCTTCGTGCGGATCCCGCTCAACGACGCGGCGGCCCTGCAGAAGGTGGCCGACGAGCGGCCCAACGTGGTCGCGGTCTTCCTCGAGGCCATCCAGGGCGAAGGGGGCATCCAGCCCGCCGGCATCGAGTTCCTGCGCGAGGCCCGCCGGATCTGCGACCAGAAGGGCTGGCTCCTGATGATCGACGAGGTCCAGTGCGGCACCGGCCGCACCGGCAAGTGGTTCGCCCACCAGTGGGCGGGCATCAAGGCCGACGTGATGCCGCTGGCCAAGGGCCTGGGCTCGGGCGTGCCGATCGGCGCGGTGGTCGCGCACGGTGCCGCCGCCGAGGTCTTCCAGCCGGGCAACCACGGCACCACCTTCGGCGGCAACCCGCTCGCCATGCGCGCCGGCCTGGTGACCATCTCCACGATGGAGGAAGATGGCCTGCTGAAAAACGCCGCCGACGTGGGCGGCTGGCTGATCGAGACTTTCCGGCGCGAGCTAGGCGCGCTGCCCGGCGTGGCCGAAGTGCGCGGCCAGGGCCTGATGATCGGCATCGAGCTCGACCGCCCCTGCAACGAGCTGGTCAAGTCGGCGCTCGAGGCCGGGCTGGTGCTGAACGTGACCGCCGATCGCGTGATCCGGCTGCTGCCGCCGCTGATCTTCACGCGCGAGCATGCCCAGCGCCTCGTCGACACGCTGGTGCCGCTGGTTCGCGCCTTCCTGGAGCGGTCCCAGGCCCAGGCGGCCTGACGTCCGGATGCCCATCATGACCATCAAGCACTTCCTGCAGTTCAAGGACCTGACCCGCGAGGAGATCGAGTACCTGTTCCTGCGCGCGCGGATCATCAAGGAGCGCTTCAAGCGCTACGAGACCTACCACCCGCTGGCGGATCGCACGCTGGTCATGATCTTCGAGAAGGCCAGCACCCGCACCCGGCTCTCCTTCGAGGCCGGCATGCACCAGCTGGGCGGCGCGGCCATCTACCTGAACACCCGCGACTCGCAGCTGGGCCGCGGTGAGCCGGTGGAAGACGCCGGCCAGGTCATCTCGCGGATGTGCGACCTGGTCATGATCCGCACCTTCGAGCAGGAGATCGTCGAGCGCTTCGCGGCGAACTCGCGGGTGCCGGTCATCAACGGGCTCACCAACGAGTACCACCCCTGCCAGATCCTGGCCGACATCTTCACCTTCATCGAGCATCGCGGCCCGATCACCGGCAAGACCGTCGCGTGGATCGGCGACTCGAACAACGTCTGCAACACCTGGCTGCAGGCGGCCGAGCTGCTCGACTTCAACGTGCACGTGTCCACGCCGCCGGGCTACGAGGTCGAACCCGAGCGCGCAGGCCTGTTCGGCACCGACCACTTCGAGCAGTTCTCCGACCCGATGGAGGCCTGCCGCGGCGCGCACCTGGTCACCACCGACGTGTGGACCAGCATGGGTTTCGAGGCCGAGAACGACGAGCGCCGCAAGGCCTTCGCAGACTGGTGCGTCGACGCCGAGATGATGTCGGTGGCCGCGCCCGACGCGCTGTTCATGCACTGCCTGCCGGCGCACCGCGGCGAGGAGGTCACCGCCGAAGTCATGGACGGGCCGCAATCGGTGGTCTGGGACGAGGCGGAGAACCGGTTGCACGCGCAGAAGGCGCTGATGGAGTACCTGCTGCTCGGGCGGCTCGCCAGCTGAGCGGGTTGCCGGGCCGTGCTGCGGCTCGGTGGCGTTCGCCCGGGTCGGCGGGCGGCCCCGCTGTCGCCGGGCAAGTGCTGCGGCCCCGCTGCGCGGGGCTGCCCTCGCCCACCTCGAAATCTCGCACCCGCCTCGTAAGGGGCTTCGCCCCTACGAGCGGGTCCCGCGAGATTTCTTTCGGTGGCGCTCGGCTTGCACAA
>MEEC01000059.1 GCA_001724315.1 Lautropia sp. SCN 70-15
CAGAACAAGGAAGCCCGCGATCGCCTCGGCGCCGCCGACACGCTGGCCGCGCGCGGCATCGACGAGCTCGCGCAGTCGATGCGCACGGCCGGCTGAGCCTCGCTCCCTCGGCCTGCTGGCCGCGGCGCTACGCCCCGGCCAGCACCCGCGCGAAGGCACCGGTGTCGACGTTCCCCCCGGTCAGCGCGAGGCCGACCGCGCGCCCGCCCGTGCGGCCGCGCTCGCGGATCGCGGCGGCCAGCGCCGCCGCGCCCGCGCCTTCGGCCACGTTGTGCGTGTCGGAGAACAGGATGCGCATGGCCTCGGCCACCTCGCCGTCGGTGACGGCCACGATGTCGTCCGCCTCTTTCCGAACGATCTCCAGCGCCTGCGGTTCGGCGACGCGGCAGGCCAGCCCGTCGGCCAGCTCGGTGGTCACCGGCGCTTCCACCACGCTGCCCGCCCGGAACGAATCCAGGTAAGTCGTCGCGTGCGCCGAGACCACGCCCACCAGCTTCGATCGGGCGCCGCAGAAGGCGCGCGCCGCGGCCGCCGCGCAGAAGCCCGACCCCAGCCCGATCGGCACGTACACCACTTCGGGCTCCTCGCCGCGTTCGAAGCTCTCGAAGAACTCGAGCCAACAGGTGGACACCCCAAGCACGAGCCCACGGTGGAAGGACGGCACCATGTGCATCCCCTGCTCCTGGGCCAGTTCGATCGCGCGCTCGCGCGCCGCCTGGAAGTCGGCGCCGTGCTCGACCAGTTCCGCGCCCAGCGCGCGCATCGCGGCGTTCTTCTCGGTGGAGTTGCCGCGCGGCACCACGATCGTGGCCTCCAGGCCGTGGCGGCGCGCGCCCCAGGCAACCGACTGGCCGTGGTTGCCGCGAGTGGCCGAGATCACCCGCGTGACCCCCGGATGCTCGCGCGCCAGCGCGTCGAAATACACGAGGCCGCCGCGCAGCTTGAACGCCCCGGCCGGCGTGTGGTTCTCGTGCTTGACCCAGACCGGCATGCCCAGGCGCGCGCGCAGCAGCGGCCAGGCGTACTGCGGAGTCGGCGGGACGACGGGCCGGACGATGGCTCGAGCGGCTTCGAATTCCTCGCGGCTGAAGTTCATTCTCGACCTCTCTTTCGCTGGATTCTCGCACTTCGCTTGTTCCGAGTCAGCCGAGGACATGCGGCGTGCCGATCGAGGCGCTTCGTGCCCCGCAATGAGCCGCCGCCGCGCGCGCCGCTCCGTCACCGTGCCGCCCGATTGGTGCCACGATCGTCGGATAGGATCGGCCGATCAGCCTTGCCGGGCGGTCCGCGTCCGGCGATTTCGAGACACTCCCTCCGACGCAGCCCGGCTGTGCCCGACAGAGGCCACTCGTGACCCAGGTCCACGTTTCTCTCACCCTTGCCACATCGGCACGATGCTCCCGGGGCTTCCGGCGCGTGCTGGCAGCGTGCTGCGCGGCCCTGTCTGCCGTCTCCCTCGTCGCCTGCGGCGGCGGCGCCGAAACCGTTTCCAGCGCGGTCGTGTCCCAGGCGAGCAGTGCTTCGCCGTCGGGCAGCAGCGGCTCGACCATCCCGATCGAGACCGCGCTCGGCTCGTGCGACGCCACGGTCGCCCACATCGCCGGCGCCTCGCGAATCATCGAGGCGGATCCGACCGACTACCTTTCGAAGGTTCGCGCGCTCCAGCCTGGCGACAGGCTGCTGCTGCAACCCGGCACCTACGACGACCCCGGCGATGTTCCGGGCCTCCCGCTGTTCGACCTCAACGGAACTGCCGACCGCCCCATCGTGATCACCGGCCCCGAGAGCGGCCCGCGGCCGGTCCTGCTCGGCAGGTCCACGCACAACACCGTGCGCCTGAGCAACGCGAGCCACGTCGTCGTTCGCAACCTGGAAATCGACGGCCGGGACCAGGGGGGCGCCGGTGTTGCCGCGCAGGGCATCGCTCACCACATCACGATCGAGAATCTCTTCATACGCGGCGTGGGGGGTGACCAGCAGATCGTCGGCATCTCGACGGTCGGCTCGCCCACCTGGAGCTGGCGCATCTGCGGCAACACGATCATCGGCGCCGGCACCGGCATGTACCTGGGAAACTCCGACGGAAGCAGCCCCTTCGTTGCAGGACTCATCGAACGCAACCTGATACGCGACACGATCGGCTACAACGTGCAGATCAAGCACCAGACCGGTCGGCCCGCGGTAGACGGCATGCCGACGGACCCGCAGCGCACGGTCATCCGCCACAACGTCTTCTCGAAGTCGGCCAACAGCTCGACCGGGAGCATGGCTCGCCCCAACCTCCTGGTCGGCCACTTCCCGGCGAGCGGGCCAGGCAGCAGCGACCTCTACGAGATCTACGGCAACTTCTTCTACAACAACCCTTCGGAAGCGCTGTTCCAGGGCGAGGGCAACATCGCCTTCTACTCGAACGTCCTGGTGAACGATGCCGGCGCGGCAGTGAACATCCAGCCGCACTACGACGTGCCCAGGTCGATCCTCGTCTTCGGCAACACCATCCTCGCGAGCGGAAGCGGGATTCGAGTGAGCGGAGGCGCTTCGGGATACCCGCAACGCGTCTTCGGCAACGCGGTCTTCGCCGCAACCCCGCTGTCGGGCGGCGAACAGCGCGACAACGTCACCGGAACCCGTGCCGCGGCATCGCAGTTCCTGGTAGCGCCCGATGCCCCGCCAGGCTCGTTCGACCCGTATCCCTTGCCGCAAGCCTTGCGCGGCGCGCCGATCGACACGACCGAGACCGCGGGCCTGACCGATGCGAATCTGGACTTCTCCGGCAAGGTTCGGGATTGGACACTGCGCGGCGCCTACGGGAACGACGATGGCGGCGCCGCTTGGTTGCCGCAACTCCAGATCAAGCCCTGAGTTTCCGCGGGGAGCGGCCGCATCCCGGCGCCCGAGGCCCTGCCTTTGTTCCGGCAGGCATACTCCCCGCTTCGGCCCTTGCAGGGCAGCCCGAACGAGGACTCTCCGAATGCCGCTCCCGATGACCTGGGACGAGTGGGCCGCGCACGACGCGACTGCGCTCGCCGAGCGCGTGCGCAAGCGCGAGCTCACTCCCGCCGAACTCGCCGCCCAGGCCGCCGCCGCGATCGAGCGGGTCAATCCGCAGGTGAGCGCCGTCATCGAGGTCTTCGACGACGTGGTCGCCGACCCCCTTGCGGACGGCATGAATCCCGACGGCTTCTTCGCGGGCGTGCCCTTCCTGATGAAGGACCTGGGCCCCACGCTGAAGGGCCGACTGCAGGAGATGGGCTCGCGGCTGATGCGCGGCAACCGCGCCGCCGCCGACGCCTTCCTGACCGGCAAGATGCGCCAGGCCGGCCTGAACCTGATCGGCCGCACCACCACGCCCGAGTTCGGCCTGTGCAGCTCGGCCGAGAACCCGGCGGTCTACGTGACGCGCAATCCGTGGAACCTGGACTACACGACCAACGGCTCGTCGGCCGGCACCGCGGCGGCGGTGGCAGCGGGGGTCTTGCCCCTGTCGCACGCCACCGACGGCGGCGGCTCGATCCGCATCCCGGCCGGCGCGAACGGCAACATCGGGCTCAAGCCCTCGCGCGGCGTGTTCTCGATCGCGCCGGGGCTGTCCGACATCAGCGGCTTCGTGTCCACGCAGGGCTGCCAGAGCCGCACCGTGCGCGACACCGCCGCCTTCGTCGACCAGTGCCGCGGCGGCGCGCCGGGCGAGTTCATGCCCTACTGGAAGGCCGACGAACCGTACGTCGAGCTGATCCGGCGCGACCCGCCGCCCTTGCGGATCGCGCTGTCGCACGAATGGGGCGACTACCGCGCCGCGCCGCACATCGTGTCCGAGCTCGAGCGTGCCGGCCGTTTCCTCGAAGGGCTGGGCCACCGCGTGGAATGGGCGAAGCCCGACATCGACTACCGGGCCGCCTTCCAGGCCCAGACCCTGTGCTACATCAGCAACTTCGCGCAGACGATCGCGAGCCTGCTCGCCGCGCGCGGCCTGGACCGGCCGTCGCCGGACAGGGTCGAGCCGATGTGCATCAAGGTCCGGGGGCTCGGCATGGGCACGAGCTACACCGAGCGCTTCCGGATGCAGGCGGCCTTCAACACGACCTCGCGCGGATTCGGCGAATTCTTCGAGCGCTGGGACATCGTGCTGACGCCGGTCACCGCGCTGCCCACGCCGCCGCTTGGCACCACCGAGTACCTCACGCTCAGCGACAACCCGTCGGTGCACGACTGGTTCGAGAACCTGTGGCGCAACTTCGCCTACACGCCGCTCACCAACCTGTGCGGCATCCCCGGCATCTCGCTGCCGATGGCCTGGCAAGAGAGCGGCCTTCCGCTCGGCATCCATGCGCAGGCGAGACAAGCCAACGACGGCCTGCTGCTGCAGCTGGCCGCGCAGATCGAGCGCGCGCTCGGCGGCAAGTGGAACGACGGGCGCCGGCCCGGCGTGCACGTCGCCAACCCCTGACAAGGCCATCGCCATGAAGATCACCTCGATTCGGACGACGCCCGTGCTCGCGCCGCTGCCCCGGCCGGTGCGGACCGCATCGGGCGCGATCGAACGCTTCCCGCTGGTGCTGATCGACGTGGGCACCGATGCGGGCGTCGAGGGCCGCGCCTACTCGCTGGTCTACCTGCCGGAGCTGCTGCCCGCGCTGGAGCGCTGCGTGGCCGGCATGGCCGGCATGCTGGCGGGCCGCGAGCTCGCGCCGCGCGAGCTGCACGCACACCTTCGGCAGCGCTGCCGCCTGTTCGGCCTGAAGGGCATGACCGGCATCGCGCTGGGCGGACTGGACATGGCGATCTGGGACGCCTGGGCCCGCGCGCGCAACGAGCCGCTGGCCCGCGCGCTGGGGGCCGAGTTGCGACCGATCAAGGCCTACAACAGCGTCGGCCTGTACGACGCGGAGTCGGTGGTCGAGATCGCCGAGGAAACACTGGCCGCCGGCTACGCCGGCCTCAAGATCAAGGCGGGCTTCGCGAGCTTCGCGCAAGACCTGGCCGCGATCCGCGCGGCGCGCCGCGCATTGGGCGACGACATCGCGCTGATGATCGACTACAACCAGTCGCTCAGCCCTCCGGAGGCCATGGCCCGCTGCAAGGCGCTCGACGACGAGGGCCTGACCTGGATCGAGGAACCGGTTCTGGCCGACGACTTCGCCTCCTGCGCGCGCATCGCCGACGCGGTGCGCACGCCGATCCAGATCGGCGAGAACTTCAACGGTCCGGGCGAGATGCGCGCGGCGATCGCTGCGGGCGCGATGGATCTGGCGATGCCCGATCCGCAGTACATCCACGGCGTGACCGGCTGGCTGGAGGCGGCGGCGCTGGCCCGCACGGCCGGCCTGCCGATGTCCTCGCACCTGTTCGCCGAGGCCGCCTCGCACCTGCTGTGCGCAACCCCCACGGCCGACTGGCTCGAGGTGATGGACGCGGCCGGCGGCCTGCGCCGTGCGCCGCTGCAGTTGCGCGACGGCTGCGTGACCCCCTGGGATGCGCCGGGGCTGGGCATCGAGTGGGACGGGGCCGCGGTGGCCAGGCAAAGGGCCGGCTGAGCCGCAGAAGCCGGGCGCCTTTCGCCGCCTCAGCGACGCGCCGACACCAGCAGCAGCTCGTTGGGCCCCACCCAGCGGTCGCCGTCCCGGAAGATTTCGAGGCGCTCGCGCATGTCGTCCCACGCGGCCTGTTGCCGCCCGGCGTCGAGCGGCGCCAGGATCTGCTGGATCGGGCTGGCCGAGCTGCGGATGAAGTCGATGTAGTGGCCGGCCGACGGCAGCTCGAAAGGCGCGTCGACGACCGAAACGGCAATCTCCCCGAAGCCCGCCTCCTCGTGGATCCGCTCGAGCGCGCCCGGAATCCCGAGGCTGAACAGGCCGCCGGGCCGGCCGGGCTCCGGCATCGGCACGCCGGCGTGCGCCACGGCGGTCTTCATCAGGACGGCCACGCAGGGATTCCGATCGGGCCGGCCGAACACGAGCGCGCAGGACCTGCCCCCCGCAACGAGGGCCTGGCGCATCGCGCGCAGCGCGTGCACCGGGCGCGGAAAGAGCATCAGGCCGAGTCGGCAGACGGCGGCATCGAAGCTTTCCGGCTCGACCCGGAGCGACTCGGCGTCGCCGGCCATCGTCTCGACGCCATCGAACCCTGCCTTGCGGCAGCGCGACCGCGCAAGCGCCAGCAACGCGGGCGACAGGTCGTTGGCCACGACCCGCCCGGTCGGCCCGACTCGCCGGGCGATCGCAAGCGTCTGGTCGCCCGCGCCGGCGGCCACGTCGAGCACCCTGCTGCCCGGCCCCACGGCGGCGAGATCGAGCATCGTCTCGGTGGCCGCCGCCAGCCAGCGGTGGATCGCGGGCGTGTGCGCGTCCCAACCGGCAGCGCTGCGCTCCCAGGCCGTGCGGGCGGCCTCCTTGAATGCGACCGGATCGACTTCCATGGCGGCTCCTTTCAGGCTTCGGCATCGCGGAACACGACGAGACAGAGGCTAGACGCTGACGGCGCCCGACGTAAGGCGCAAAATGTCCGTCCGGGGCCGCAGAATCGCGGCCCCGCAGGATCTCTCCCGGAGGCTGCGCATGGTCGAATGGGATGACCTGAAGCACTTCGTTGCACTCGGACGCGAGGGCAGCACGCTGGCGGCGAGCCGGGCGCTCGGCGTCGACCAGTCCACCGTGCAGCGGCGGGTCGCGGCGCTGGAGAAGCGCCTCGGGCGCCCGCTCGTCGCGCGCGGGCCCACCGGCTATCGCCTGACCGACTTCGGCCGCGCGCTGCTGGGGCCGGCCCAGGACGTGCAGGCGGCCGTCGAACGCTTCGAGCAGTCGGTCGCGGAAGCGGTCCGTGGTGGAGCGGGCGTGGTGCGCCTCACCTGCCCCGAGCCGATCGTGCTGCGGCTGCAGCGCTCCGGCTTCGTCGACCGCTTCCACACCCGCCACCCGGGGCTGCGGATCGAGTTCGTGGTCAGCGACCGCTACATGGACCTGATGCAGGGCGATGCGGACGTCGCGCTGCGCTCGGGCGACACCGACGACGGCGAGCTGGTCGGCCGCCGGATCGCGGATTCGATCTGGGCCGTCTACGGCAGCCGCGACTACCTGGCCGCGCACGGGCGACCGGCGCGCGTCGAGGACCTGCGCCAGCACGCCCTGATCGGTTTCGACGACTCGATGTCCAGGCATCGCGCCGCGGCCTGGCTGCGCGAGATCGCGCCCGACACGCCGCTGGTGGCGCGCAACGGCAGCGTGCTCGGGCTGCTGCATTCGGCCAAGGCCGGACTGGGCCTGGCGCCGCTGCCGGTCGCGATCGCCGAGGCCGAGCCCGACCTGGAGCGGGTGCTGGGCCCGATCCCGGCGCTGCGCCGGATCTGGCGGGTCCTGACGCCGCCCCGCCTGCGGCACCAACCCCGGGTCGCCGCATTCTTCGACTTCGTCGTCACCGAGGCCGAGGCACTCGTGCCGGTCCTGACCGGCTGAGAACCGTTCACCTTGCGCTCGTCCCTGGATGCACCCGGGCCACCGGCGGGACAGGCTCAACGGTCGCGCAGCGAGCTGAACACGTAGTCGCGATCCTTCTGCGGCGCGTGACAGGCGAAGCACGCCCCCTCGGCCTTGTCTGCCACCACGCGCTTCGCGGGATCGCCTCCGGCGAAGCCCTCGAATCCCCAGCCGCCGGTGGCCGCGTAGCGCTTCGCGTCCTTGTGCATGACCCCGGCCACCTTGCGCGCGCCCTCGATCACCGCCCCGTCCGCGCGGCTGGCTTCGAGCAGGTCGAACACGATGACCGCGCCGTCGGGAAAGCGGCCGTTGCGGTAGCCGTCGAGCGCCTTCTGGTTTGCGTACAGGTGGTGGATCCCGCCGAAAGCGGCGTGAAGGGGGTGTCCCTCCTCGATCACCATGCTCTTGACGTGATGCCAGCTGCGGTAGTTCTCCGGATAGGGCACCGAAGGGTCGGCGGCGAGCACGGGCGCGGCGGCGACGACGCAGGCGCAGGCGGCAAGGAACAGTGGCTTCATGGTGATTCCTCCTCGTGTTTTATGTATCGACTCGATACATAAAACAGCGTGCGCGACAAGCCCGGGTTTGTCAAGCAATGCTTGGAGGCGATACATTCTGTCGATGATCAGGACCCCGATGATCCTCGAGCGCCTCGGCGCGCTCGTCCATCAGGCCGTGCGCGACGACGCCGCGCGCCACGGCCTGCTTCCGATCCATCTGCAGGTGCTCCAGTACCTCGCCCAAGCCAACCGATACAGCGACCTGCCGATCGCGATCGCCGAGTATTTCGGCATCACGCGCGGCACGGTCTCGCAGACCCTCTCCGTGCTGGAGCGACGGGGCTTGCTGACGAAGGCGCGCGACCCCGCCCACGGCCGCCGCGTCCACCTGCGCCTCACGCCGCAGGGCCTCGCCATCCTCGGGGGCAGCTGGACCGAACGCGTGCAGGCGGCGTTGTGCGCCGAGCCCGCATCGGCGCAGCTCGACGAGACGCTGGTCGATGTCCTGGCCGCGCTGCAGCGGATCAACGGCCGCCGCGCCTTCGGCGTGTGCAGCCAATGCGCCCACTTCCGCGCCGACGCCGGCGGTACACACTGCGGCCTGACCGGCGAGCCGCTCGCCGCGGAACAGACCGGCAAGATCTGCCGTGAATGGACCGCGCCCATCCCCACCGACTGACTCCCATGGCCCAGCCCCGCCGCTTCCACCAGCTCGACGTCTTCACCGACACCCCGTACCTGGGCAATCCGCTTGCCGTGGTCCACGACGCGCAAGGCCTGTCCGACGCGCGAATGGCCGCCTTCGCCCGCTGGACCAACCTGTCGGAGACCACCTTCCTGCTTCCGCCGACCGATCCGCAGGCCGACTACCGGGTGCGCATCTTCACGCCCGGCGGCGAGCTGCCCTTCGCCGGCCACCCCACGCTGGGCAGCTGCCACGCCTGGCTGACCGCAGGCGGCGCGCCGCGCAGCCACGACACGATCGTCCAGCAGTGCGGCGTGGGCCTGGTGCGCATCCGCCGCGACGGGCCGCGGCTGGCCTTCGCGGCGCCCCCCTTGCGTCGTACCGGACCGGTCGACGACGCGCTGCTCGCACGGATCGCCGCCGCCCTGGGCCTGACGAAGAGCGAGATCCTCGCCCACCAGTGGGTCGACAACGGCCCGGGCTGGTGCGCGGTGATGCTCGGCTCGGCCGAGCGCGTGCTGGCCGTCCGCCCCGACTGGGCGGCGCTGGGCGACGTCAAGCTGGGCCTGATCGGGTCGCAGCCGGCCGGCAGCGACACCGACTTCGAGGTGCGCGCCTTCGTGCCGACGCTGGGCGTGCCAGAGGACCCGGTCACCGGCAGCCTGAACGCCGGCCTGGCTCAGTGGCTGATGGGCGCGGGCCTGGCGGCTTCGAACTACACGGTGCGCCAGGGCACCGCGCTGGGCCGCGCCGGCAAGGTCTTCCTGGACCGGATCGGCAACGACATCTGGGTCGGCGGCCAGGTGGCCGACTGCATCGCCGGCACCGTGGCCTTTCCCGAGGATCGCTGACATGAACGCACCGCAGACCAGCCGGGAATTCGCGATCGACCCGATCCCCGAGGGCGCGATCTTCCGGATCGAACGCCCGGCCAAGCTCAACGCGCTGACCCGGCCGGTGCTGCTCGGCCTCGCCGCCTGCCTCGACGAGCTCGAAGCGCGCGGCGCCCGGCTGCTGGTCGTCACCGGCGCGGGCGAGCGCGCCTTCTGTGCCGGCACCGATCTGGGCGAATTGCAGACACTCGATCCCGAAACGCGGATCGCCAAGAGCACGATGGCGCGCGAGCTGCTCGTGCGCCTGTCGCGCTCGCGCCTGGTCAGCGTCGCGGCGGTCAACGGCCTGGCCTTCGGCGGCGGGCTGGAGCTCGCGATGGCCTGCACGCTGCGCATCGCGGCGCCGCATGCCAGCTTCTCGCTGCCCGAGGTGAAGCTCGGCCTGCTGCCCGCCTACGCCGGCACCCAGTTCCTGCCCGCGCTGGTGGGCAAGGCCCGGGCGCTCGAGATCATGATGACCGGCCGAACGATTGCCGCCGACGAGGCGCTGTCGATCGGCCTGGTGCATCGCCTTGCAGAGCACGAAACGCCCCTGCCGGACCAGGCGCTCGGCTTCGGGCGCGAGGTGGTCCGCTGGCCGGCCGGCGCGCTGGCCTGGATCCGCCGCTGCGTGGACGCGGCCGGCGAGCAGGTCGCGCACGCCGGCCTGTCCGTCGAGGATGCGGCGGTGCGCGCCACCTTCGACTCGGCCGACGCCCGCGAAGGCGTCGCCGCCTTCCTGGAGAAGCGCCAGCCGCGATTCGGACAGGGCTGAGGCCGGGAATGCGCGACAATCGCGCCACGCTGATCCACCGTCCTCCCGCATGAAGCTCTTCTCGCCGCTCTACCGCCTCGCGATGACCTGGTCGCGACATCCGCGCGCCCCCTGGTACCTCGGTGGCCTGAGCTTTGCCGAATCCTCCTTTTTCCCGGTGCCGCCCGACGTGATGCTGGCGCCGATGAGCCTGGCCAACCCCCGTCGCGCGATGGCCTTCGCGCTGCTAACCACGCTGGCCTCGGTGGCGGGCGGCCTGCTCGGCTACGCGATCGGCCTGTTCGCGATCGACGCGATCCTGCCCTGGCTGCAGGCGAGCCGGTACTGGCCCGCCTACGAAACCGCGGTCGCCTGGTTCGACGAATGGGGTGTGTGGGCGGTCTTCATTGCCGGCTTCTCGCCGATCCCGTACAAGGTGTTCACCATCGCTGCCGGCGCCCTTTCGATGGCCCTGTTGCCCTTCACGATCGCCTCCCTGGTCGGGCGCGGCCTGCGCTTCTTCCTGGTCGCGGGCCTGATGGCCTGGGGCGGCGAGAGAATGGAGGCCATGCTCCAGCGCTACGTGGACCGCCTCGGCTGGGCGACCGTTGCCCTGGTCGTCGTGGCAGGCGTCTGGTACGCCTGGCGCTGATTCTCGGACATCCCCCTCCAACCGGCCCATCGACATGCCCTTCTCCGACCCCGCCCCGCGCCGCCATCTCCACACCCGCAAGATCCACTGCGAAGGCTTCCTGCGCGAGGACGGCCTGTGGGACATCGAGGGCCGGATCCTCGACACCAAGACCTACACCTACACCGAGCCCTGGCGCGGCGTGCGCGAGCCCGGCAGCGAGGTGCACCACATGGCGATCCGGCTCACGATCGACGACGAGCTGGTGGTGCGCGCGATCGAGGTGGACATGCCCTCGACCCCCTACCCCACCTGCGTCGGCGCGAAGCCGAACTTCGACGCGCTGGTCGGCGCCTGCATCGCGCGCGGCTGGCGCAAGTCGGTGAACGAGGCCGTCGGCGCCACGCGCGGCTGCACGCACACCCGCGAACTGCTCTTCCCGATGGCCACCGTGGCCTTCCAGACGGTGCTGGGCTGGCCCGAGGACGGTCCGAACGGCGCCTGCAAGCCCAAGCACGAGGAGACCGGCGCGCGCCCGCACTTCATCGACGGCTGCCACGCCTGGGCGGCCGATGGCGAGGTCGTCGCCAGGCTGCACCCGCAGTTCTCGACGCGGCGAGGCTAGCCGGCTCGAGGCGGTCGGGACCACTTGGGTCTACACTCGCGCAGTCCCTACGAATCACGATCATGACCGGGCACGAGCGAGCGAGACCCCACTGGGCGGTGCGGATGAACTACCGCAACCGCTCGCTGTCGGCGCTGCTGCTGTTCGCGACGATCGGCTCGCACCTGTCGGACCTGGGCGCCGGCCTGCCGGCCTGGCTGGCCCTCGCGGCCACCTTCCTCGTCTATCCGCACCTCGTCTACGCAGTCGGAAAGCGATCGGCCCGGCCGCTCGAGACCGAGATCCGGTTCATGCTCGTCGACGCGGCGCTCTACTGCGGCTGGGTCGGCGCGCTGGGCTTTCCGGCCTGGATCGGCTTCATCCTGGTCGTGGCGCTGGTGCTGAACCTCGTGGTGTTCCGCGGAGTGACCGGCATGTGGCTCGGGCTCGGCGCAGTCGCCG
>MEEC01000060.1 GCA_001724315.1 Lautropia sp. SCN 70-15
CGCAGCCTCTTCCTGCTGGGCGACCTGCTGCACGCCCCCGAGGCGCTGCGTCCCTCCATCACGAAGGCACTCGCCGACTGGCGCGCCCGGCACGCCCGCGTCGAGGTGATCCTCGTGCGCGGCAACCACGATGCGCGCGCCGGCGAGCTGCCCGCCGGCTGCGGGATCGACACGGTGGCGCCCGGTCACCGGCTGGGCGAGTTGCGGCTGTTGCACGAGCCGCCGGGCGACGACCCTCCCGAGTGCGAGGGGGCGTTCGCGCTGTCCGGTCACCTGCATCCCGTTTGCGTGCTCGGCAACCGCGCCGACCGCCTCCGGCTACCCTGCTTCAGGGTGCGCCGTCACGACGCGGTGCTGCCCGCCTTCGGCGAGTTCACCGGCGGCTGGCAGGTGCGGCCCGTTCCGGGCGAGCGCCTGTTCGTCACCGACGGCGCGCGGGTCGTCGAGCTGTCGCAGCGACCCCGCCCGCAAGCTCACCCCTCCCGCGCCGCCGCCACCCACTCGCGCGCCGCGCTCGAAAGATAGAGCGAGTCGTAGCCGGGCACGATGAGGTCGTAGCCCGCCCGGCGCATGTCGCCGGCCATCTCCTTCGTGGTGCAGAAGATGCCGGCGCGCTTGCCCGCCGCCCTGGCCGCCTGGAGGATGCGGTCCAGCGCCTCGGCGAGCGGGCCCTCGCGCCAGCGCGGCGTCGGCGGCAAGCCCAGCGCGAGCGACAGGTCGCCGGGGCCCACGAACACGCCGGCCAGCCCGTCGACCGCGCAGATCGATTCCAGGTTGCGCAGGCCTTCGGCGGTCTCGATCATCGCCCAGGCTTCGATCGTGTCGTTGGCCTTCTCGAAGTAGTCGGGGCCGCCGTACAGCACGCCGCGGGCCGGCCCGAATGAGCGCATCCCCACCGGCGGGTAGCGGCAGGCCGAGACCAGCTCGCGCGCCTGCCCGGCCGTGTCGATCATCGGGCAGATGATTCCCCAGGCGCCGCCGTCGAGCAGCTTGTTGATCGTGGCGAAGTCCAGCGAAGGGCAGCGCGCCATCGGCATGGCCGGCGTGGCGGACAGGGCCTGCATCAGCCCGATCGCGGCGTCGACGTGGAAGGGGCCGTGCTGCAGGTCCACGACCACCGCGTCGAAGCCGGCGTGGCCCAGGGTCTCGGCGGCATACTGGCTGTCGAAGGACAGCCAGCCGGCCACCGCGGCCTGGCCGGCATCGAAGCGTTCGCGCAATCGGTTCGGGCGCATCCCGGTGTCTCCTGGTTGCCGTGAGCGGTGCCCCCGAGGGAAGGCCTCGGAGGCGGTCGCGCCAGCATAACCGAGGGCGTCAGGCCGATGCGTCGCGCATCCGTGCGGCCGTTTCGAGAAAGTCGAGCATGATCGGCGAGCCGTCGAGCAGGCGCTCGTCCGCCGAGTGGAACTCCGGGTGCCACTGCAGGCCCATCGCGTAGCCGCTGCCGCGCCAGCGGATGGCCTCCACGATGCCGTCCTCGCGCGAGCGCGCGTCGATGACCAGGTCGCCGCCCAGCCGGTCGACCGCCTGGTGATGGATGCTGTTGACGCGGCCGCCGAACTGCCCCGGATAGAGCTCGGCGAGTCGCGAATCGGACTCGAACTCGATCTCGTGCTGCAGCTGGTCGTAGAGTTCGGCGTCCACGTGGGGGATCGCCTCGGGCCGCAGTGTGGGAATGTCCTGGTACAGGGTGCCGCCGAAGGCCACGTTCAGGAGCTGCGCGCCGCGGCAGATCCCGAGCACCGGCTTGCCCTGCGCCATGAACTCGTGGATCAGCTCCATCTCGTAGCGGTCGCGCACGATGTCGCCGGCCCACTCGGCGCGCATCGGCTCCTTGCCGTAGGAACGGGGGCTGACGTCGGCGCCGCCCTGCAGCACCAGGCCGTCGAGCTCGCGCACGTAGCTGCGCACCGAGATCCCGCGCCGGCTGACCTCGGCGTTCGAGCTGATCGTCGGGATCATCATGACCAGCGCGCCGTGCGCCATGATCCAGTGCGCGATCGACTGCTCCAGGTACTGGAGTGTCTTGTTGCGAAAGCCCAGTTCCCTGGGCGGGTTGTGCATCAGCCGCGCGGAGAGGCCGATCTTCAGGGCCCGGGGCAGCATCTGTCTGGCTCAGCGGCTCCAGCGCTCGCACTGCTGGCGAACGACCTCGCCCAGCATGTGCTCCTGCGCGTAGGTCCGGCGGATCCAGGTCGCGTCGTTGCCGAGGGTCTTCACGTCGTCGCGGATCTGCCGGCAGGCGTCGTCGGCGCCGAGCTCGATCGAGTGATGCTCCACCGCGTCGAGCGTGCGCAGGATGTCCTCGCCGATCGTGCTGTGCTCGCCGGTCTGCGGGTCCACGAAGGTGCCGTCGAAGCCGAAGCGGCAGGCCTGGAAGCGGTTGAAGGTGTAGACCAGGTAGTCGTCCTCGGTGGGCCGGAACGGCTGCTCGAAACTCAGCCAGCGCGACACGCACTGGATGTAGGCGGCCAGCGCCGCGGCCTTGCCGATCGTGAGCGGGGTGTCGAGCACGCGGATCTCGATCGTGCCGAACTCGGGCTTGGGCCGGATGTCCCAGTAGAAGTCCTTCATGCTCTCGACGACGCCGGTGCGGGTCATCTTGTCGAAGAACTTGCGGAACTCCTCCCAGGTCAGCGTGAAGGGCGCGCGGCCGGACAGCGGGAAGGCGAACACCGAGTTCAGGCGCGCCGAGTGGAAGCCGGTGTCCGTGCCCTGCACGAAGGGCGAGGACGCCGACAGCGCGATGAAGTGCGGGATGAAGCGCGACAGACCGT
The DNA here is from genome assembly GCA_001724315.1 of Lautropia sp. SCN 70-15. Lineage (GTDB taxonomy): Bacteria > Pseudomonadota > Gammaproteobacteria > Burkholderiales > Burkholderiaceae_E > Zeimonas. The sequence continues at coordinate 2,778 of MEEC01000060.1, forward strand.
GCAGCAGCACCAGCGCGGCGTCCGGCCCAGGACAGCCCACGTGCACGTGCTGGCCGAAGATCGTGAACTGCTTGGACAGGTAGCCGTAGAGCTCGGACAGCATGTTGAAGCGCGGCGCCTCGTAGATGCGCCGCTCGCTCCAGTCCTGGAAGGGGTGCGTGCCGCCGCCCGACAGCCCGATGTTCAGCTTGCTCGCGCAGTCGACCAGCACGTCGCGGATCTCGCCGAGCTGGGCGAGCGCATCCGCGTAGTCGTTGCAGATGCCGGTCGACAGCTCGATCATGCTGTCGGTCATCTCCGGCTTCACGTCCCCCGGCAGCTTGTGCCGCGCCACCAGGCGCAGCAGGTCGTCCGAGGCGTGGGTGAGGTCGTAGTCGTGCGTATTGACGATCTGCAGTTCGAGCTCGACGCCGAGCGTCAGTGCGCGCGAGTCGGCGAAGGCTTCAAGCGCCATGGGTCGGTTTCTCCGTTCAGGTCAGCGGATGTTGTCTTCGCGCACCTTGCGCAGCGCGAAGTGCACCGCGATCGGCCCGATCAGTTCCAGGATGGCGATCACGCTGAACATGATGCCGGTCAGCGCGGCGGCGTACTCGGGGTAGAGGTCCTGCAACTCCGCGATCATCACCAGGGCCGCGCCCGAGACCGGGGTCATCGCAACGCCCAGGGCCAGGCCCTTGCTCACCGGGATGCCGCTCGGCCCGCTGAGCGCCACGGTGGCGGCGATCTTGGCCACGCTGCGGGCGATGATCAGCACCAGGCCGGCCGCGGCGCCGGCCGCGAGCGACTGGGCCGACCAGACCGATCCGGTGATCACGAACAGCATCAGCACCAGCACGCCCCCGGCGGTGCCGAAGTGACGCGGCCAGATCCAGGGCCGCTCGGTGGTGTTGCGCAGGATCAGGCCGGCGAGCAAGGGCACGAGCAGCGTGGAGAGGTTGGCCATCTTGGTGACGGCCAGCGCCAGCAGGATCATGCCCAGCAGCAGCAGCGTGGAGTTCTCGTTGCGCAGGTCGAGCCGGCGGGCGAGCTGCGCCACCGCGAAGGCCAGGATGGCGGCCACGATCGCCGAGCCGGCGAGCAGGTACAGCGGGTGCGCGAAGGCGGCGGTCCAGCTGCCCGAGTACTCGGCGTGCAGCCAGCCGACCACGAACTTGGAAGCCAGCACCGCATAGAAGGTGTTCAGCCCGCTCAGCAGCACGAGCCGCTCGGTCACCTGGCCCGACGCCTTCATCTCCGAGGCCACGCGCATCACCACCGCGGGCGAGGTCGCCATCGAGATCGCCGCGGCGGGCAGGGCGAAGCGCATGCCGACGCCCAGCCAGGACAGCGCGAGCAGCACCAGCGCGAAGGTCAGCGCGGACTCGAGCAGGCTGGTCGCGAGCAGCCAGGGATTGGTGCGCAGCCAGCGCAGGTTGATCCGGCAACCCATCTCGAAGAGCAGCAGGGCGAGCGCCAGGTCCACGATCAGCCGCAGGCTGGCGTTCATCTGCGTGCCCGCGATGCCGGCGCCGAAGGCCGACACGATGGTGCCGACCGTTGCGTAGCCGACCACCCGCGGCAGGCGCAACCAGCGGAACGCCAGTTCGCCGAGCAGGCCCGCGACGACGATCGTCAGCGATACCCAGAAGACCGCGTTGCCGGCCGGGGGCCAGGCGGGCAGGAAGAAGAAATCCGCTCTCGGATCGCCAGTCATCAGGTTCACTCCGAAGCCGAAAGTTGGGGCGAAGGGGGCGAGGCCGGGTCGTCCTTCGGCCCGGGCGCATTCTCGTGGATGATCGTGCGATGCGGGAAGGGGATCGAGATGCCCTGCTCGTCGAAGGCGGCCTTCAGCCGCTTCAGGTACTCGCGGCGCACGCCCCATTGCTCCAGCGGCTGGGTCTTGATCCGGCAGCGGATCACCACCGCCGAGTCGGCCCACTGCTCGACGCCGGCGATCTCGAGCTCGCCGAGGATGCGCGGCTTGAATGCGGCGTCGTCCTGCAGTCCGGCGGCCACCTCGCGCATGACCTCGTACACGCGGTCGACGCTCTCGCGATAGCCCACGCCGATGTCCATGACCGCGTAGGCGAACTCGGTGGAGCGGTTGGTCACCGTGGTGATCAGCCCGTTCGAGATGTAGTGCACGCTGCCGTCGTAGCTGCGCAGCTTGACCTTGCGCAGCGACAGCTCCTCGACCACCCCGCTCAGCCCGGCGATCTCGACCACGTCGCCGACCCGGATCTGGTTCTCGATCAGCAGCACCACGCCCGCGAACACGTCCTTCACCAGGCTCTGCGCGCCGAAGCCCACCGCGATGCCGACCACGCCCGCCGCCCCCAGGATCGGCGCGATCGAGATGCCCAGCTGGTTCAGCACCACCATGGCGGTCACCAGCACGATCAGCAGCGACACCGTGCGCCGCGTGACCCGCGAGACAGTCTCGATGCGCTTGCGCTCCTCGACGAGCGCGGCGCGGGCCGAGACCTTCTCGAAGAACATGCGCAGCGCCTTGCCGGCCAGGATCCGGACGATCAGCGCCAGCACGACGACGCCCGCGATCGATGCCGCCACGCGCAGCTCGGCGGCATACGGGCCGAGCCATTCTTTCGTCAGCGCAAGGGTTTCCTGCATCGGTTCTCGATCCCTCTTTCGGCCAGCCGAGCCGGCGACTGTCGCACGCCGTCTGCGCGCGGCAGGCGCGAGACGCTGTGAAGATTGTCGACTCCTGGTGGGCGCGCGATCGGCATGCCCGGCGGTTGCGGAAGCACCCGGAGCGCCGAAGCTGCCTGTGTGGCGGGCTCCTGGCAGAGCGCAGAACGGCTGAGCGCGTCTCCGGGCGGCGGGGTGGGCGCTCCCGGGCGATCCGCCCGGGGCGGGACGGAAGAAACCGTCTGCCCCTTTGAATGGGGCGAATTATACCTGCCGCCGGATTCTAGAGTCCGGACTCTAAAGCCGTCGCGGGGGCAGGGTTTCCGTTTGACAAGGCAGGCCCGCCGGGAAATAGTACGACCGTTCGAAAAATCGATGGATCATGAGAAAAGGCGAACAGACACGCGCCTCGATCGTCGCGGCGGCGCTCGAGCTCGCGGCCCGCGACGGCCTCGAGGGGCTGACCATCGGCGCGCTGGCCGAGCGAATGCAGATGTCCAAGAGCGGAGTGTTCGCACACTTCGGCTCGCGCGAGGACCTGCAGATCGCGGTGCTCAAGGAGTACGAGCGGCGCTTCGTCCAGGAGGTCCTGGTGCCCGGCCTGAAGGCGCCGCGCGGACTGCCGCGCTTGCGGGCGATCCTGGCGCGCTGGCTGGACCGCACCGCGATCGAGGCGGCCAGCGGCTGCATCTGGATCTCGGGCGCCACCGAATACGACGACCGGCCCGGGGCGGTGCGCGAGGAGCTGGTCGGCACGGTGCGCGGCTGGCAGCGCGAGCTTTCGCGGGCGATCCGCCAGGCGGTCGAGACCGGCGAGTTGCTGCCCGACCTCGACGTCGACGAGCTGGTCTTCCAGATCTACGGCGTGATCCTGGTGCTGCACCACGACGGCCGCCTTCTCAACAGCCCCGACGCGCTGCCCCGCGCCCGGCGCAGCGTCGACCGGCTGATCGACAGCTACCGGGCCGGTCCCGCCGGCGACGGCCCGGGGCAGGGCGCGCGCGCGGGAGCCGAAAGCGGATCGCCGCCGGACCGACAACTCGCCAGGGCAGGCGGCTGAGCGCCGCACCAGACACCAGAACCCACCAGAACCGACATCCCGGAAAACAGGAGCAACCCGATGGCCCAGTACCTTCCCCCGATCCGCGACATGCAGTTCGTCCTTCACGAGCTGCTCGAGGTCGAATCCCGGCTCGCCGAGCTGCCCGCCCATGCCGAGACCGGCCGCGAGCTGATCGACCAGGTCATCGAAGAGGGCGGCAAGTTCTGCTCCGAGGTCCTGTTCCCGCTGAACCGGAGCGGCGACGAGGAAGGCTGCACCTACGAGGGCGACGGCGTGGTCCGCACGCCCAAGGGCTTCAAGGACGCCTGGGCGAAGTTCCGCGAGGGCGGCTGGCCCACGCTGACCTGCGACCCCGAGTACGGCGGCCAGGGCCTGCCGCACGCGGTCGGCATGGCCTTCCAGGAAATGATGAATTCGGCCAACCAGGCCTGGACCATGTATCCGGGCCTGACCCACGGCGCCTACGACTGCCTGCACGCGCACGGCACGCCCGAGCAGAAGCAGGTCTACCTGCCGAAGTTCGTGTCGGGCGACTGGACCGGCACCATGTGCCTGACCGAGCCGCACTGCGGCACCGACCTGGGCATGCTGCGCACCAAGGCCGAACCGCAGGCCGACGGCAGCTACCGGATCAGCGGCACCAAGATCTTCATCTCGTCGGGCGAGCACGACCTGACCGAGAACATCGTCCACCTGGTGCTCGCGCGGCTGCCGGACTCGCCGCAGGGCACCAAGGGCATCTCGCTGTTCATCGTGCCCAAGTTCGTTCCCGATGCGAACGGCAATCCCGGCGCGCGCAACGGCGTGAAGTGCGCCCGCATCGAGGAGAAGATGGGCATCCACGGCAACGCCACCTGCGTGATCGACCTCGACGGCGCCACCGGCTGGCTGGTCGGCGAGCCGAACAAGGGCCTGCAGGCGATGTTCGTGATGATGAACTCGGCGCGCATCGGCGTGGGCCTGCAGACCCTGGGCCTGATGGAAGTCGCCTACCAGAACTCGCTGGCCTACGCGAAGGAGCGCCTGCAGATGCGCTCGCTGACCGGGCCCAAGGCGCCGGACAAGCCGGCCGACCCGATCATCGTGCACCCCGACGTGCGCCGGATGCTGCTCACCCAGAAGGCCTACACCGAGGGCTCGCGCGCCTTCGCCTACTGGGCGGCGCTTCAGGCCGACGTGGCCCACGGCCATCCGGACGAGGAGGTGCGCAAGGACGCCGAGGACATGCTGGCCCTGCTCACGCCGATCGTGAAGGCCTTCATCACCGACAACGGCTTCGTCACCACCAACATGGCCATGCAGATCTACGGCGGCCACGGCTACATCCGCGAGTGGGGGATGGAGCAATACGTGCGCGACGCCCGGATCAACATGATCTACGAGGGCACCAACACGATCCAGTCGCTGGATCTGCTGGGCCGCAAGGTGCTGGGCGACAGCGGCGCCAAGCTGCGCAAGTTCGGCAAGCTGGTGGCCGAGCTGGTCGAGGCCGAGGGCACGAACGAGGAGATGGCCGAGTTCGTCAACCCGCTGGCCGACCTGGGCCAGAAGGTCGAGAAGCTCACGATGGAAATCGGCATGAAGGCCTTCCAGAACCCGGACGAAGCGGGCGCCGCCGCGGTGGATTACCTGCGGGTGATCGGTCACCTGGTGCTCGGTTACTTCTGGGCCCGCATGGCCAGGCTCGCGCTCGAGAAACAGGAATCGGGCGATCCGCTGTACCGTTCCAAGCTGGCCACCGCCCGCTTCTACTTCGCCAAGCTGATGCCCGAGACCGCCGCGCTGATCCGCACCGCGCGGGCCGGTGCCAAGCCGCTGATGGACGTCGAAGTCGAACTGTTCTGACGGGCGCAGCCCGAATCCGGAGGAGACGAGAATGAACGAAAACACACGGCGCGGCCGCGGCCTGGCCGCCGCGGTGCTTGCCGCCGCGCTGGCGGGGGCAGCGGGCTTCGCATCGGTCGCTTCGGCGCAGCCCGCGGCTTCACCGGCCGGCCTGTGGAAGAACATCGACGACGAAACGAAGAAGCCCAAGGCCCTGGTGCGCATCGTCGAGTCCGGCGGCACCTACACCGGCCGCATCGAGAAGATCCTGACCGACAAGCCCGACGCGGTTTGCGACCTGTGCACCGACGCGCGCAAGGGCCAGCGCGTGCAGGGCATGACCATCATCGAGGGCATGCGCGCCAGCAAGGTCGAGGACGAGCTCTTCGAGGGCGGCAGCATCCTGGATCCGAACAACGGCAAGGTCTATCGCAGCCAGATGCGGCTGCGCGAAGGCGGCCGGAGCCTCGAAGTCCGGGGATACGTGGGCGTGCCGCTGTTCGGCCGCTCGCAGACCTGGATCCGCGAAGAATGAAGCGAGGAAATCGAAAGTGAGCAATTTCATGGTGAGGAAGGTCGCGGTGCTCGGCGCCGGCGTGATGGGCGCGCAGATCGCCGCGCACCTGGTCAACGCGAAGGTCGAGGCGGTGCTGTTCGACCTGCCCGCGAAGGAAGGCCCGAAGAGCGGCATCGCCATCAAGGCGATCGAGTCGCTGAAGAAGATGAACCCCGCGCCGCTGGGCCATCCGTCGCTGGCGGGCTTCATCCGCCCGGCCAACTACGACGACGACCTCGATCTGCTGCGCGACTGCGACCTGGTGATCGAGGCGATCGCCGAGCGGCTCGACTGGAAGCTCGACCTGTACCGCAAGGTGTCGCCCTTCCTGGCCGAGCACGCGATCCTGGCCACCAACACCTCGGGCCTGTCGATCGGCAGCCTGGCCGAGGGCGTGGAGGCCGGCCTGCGGCACCGCTTCTGCGGCGTGCACTTCTTCAACCCGCCGCGCTACATGCCGCTGGTCGAGCTGATCGCCACCCGCGACACCGAGCCCGCGGTCGTCGATCGGCTCGAAGCCTTCCTGACCAGCACGCTGGGCAAGCACTGCATCCGCGCCAAGGACACGCCCAACTTCATCGCCAATCGCATCGGCATCTGGGGCATCCTGGCCACCGTGCGCGAGGCCGAGCGCTTCGAGCTGAGCTACGACGTGGTCGACGACCTGACCGGCGCCAAGCTGGGCCGCGCCAAGTCGGGCACCTTCCGCACAGCCGACATCGTGGGCCTGGACACGGTCGCGCACGTCATGAAGACGATGCAGGACCAGCTGAAGGACGACCCCTTCCACCCGCTGTACGAGACCCCGGCGGTGTTCGCCACGCTGATCGGCAAGGGCGCGTTGGGCCAGAAGACCGGCGCGGGCTTCTACCGCAAGGACGGCAAGGCGATCCTGCGCTTCGACGCGGCCAAGGGCGACTACGTGCCCTCGGGCGCCAAGGCCGACGAGACGGTCGCCCGCATCCTGAAGAAGAAGACCTGGGCCGAGCGGCTGCAGCTGCTGCGCGAGTCGAAGAACCCACAGGCCCAGTTCGTCTGGTCGCTGATGCGCGACAACTTCCAGTACGCGGCGATCAAGCTGGCCGAGATCGCCGACAACGCGCGCGACGTGGACCTGGCGATGCGCTTCGGCTTCGGCGCGAACGAAGGCCCCTTCGAGATCTGGCAGCAGGCCGGCTGGGCCCAGGTGGCCGGCTGGATCCGCGAGGACATCGAGCAGGGCCGCGCGCTGTTCACCGCGCCGCTGCCCGACTGGGTCTTCGAGGGCCCGGTGGCCGAGCGCGGCGGCGTTCACCAGCCGCAGGGTTCCTGGTCGGCCGCACGCGGCGTGTTCGCGCCCCGCGTGGAGCAGCCGGTGCATCGCCGCCAGCTCTTCTCGCCGGCGGTGGCCGGCGAGAACGCGCCGAGTCCGGCGACTGCCGGCGACACGCTGTTCGAGGACGAGTCGATCCGCCTGTGGACGCTCGGCGAGCGCGGCGTGGACGACGTGGTGATCGCGTCGATCAAGACCAAGGTGCACGCGATCGGCCCCGGCGTGATCGCCGGCCTGCTGAAGGGCGTGGAGATGGCCGAGCGCGACTACAAGGGCCTGGTGGTCTGGTCGCCCGACGACCCGTTCTCGGTGGGCGCCGACCTGCAGGCCATGCTGCCGGTGTTCATGAGCGGCGGCGCGAAGGCGATCGAGGCCGAGGAGAGAAAGCTGCAGGAGGCGATGCTGCGCCTGCGCTACGCCCAGGTGCCCACGGTGGCCGCGGTGTCCGGCATGGCGCTGGGCGGCGGCTGCGAGCTGGCCATCCACTGCGCGCGCCGGGTGGCGGCGCTGGAGAGCTACATCGGCCTGGTCGAGGTCGGCGTGGGCCTGATCCCGGGCGCCGGCGGCCTGACCTACGGCGCGCGTCGCGCGGCCGAGGAGCAGGCGGCGGCGCCCGACGCGGCGCTGCTCGACTTCCTGAAGAAGTACGTGATGGCGGCCGGCACCGCGCAGGTGTCGCGCTCGGCGATCGAGGCGCAGGCCATGGGCTGGCTGCTGGAGTCCGACCAGATCGTGTTCAACCGCAGCGAGCTGCTCTACGCCGCGATTCGCGAGGCCAAGGCGATGAGCGACGCGGGCTACAGGCCGCCGCGCAAGGCGGCCTTCCGCGCCGCCGGTCGCGACGCGATGGCCACCATCGCCGCGCAACTCGTCAACATGCGCGACGGCGGGCTGATCAGCGCGCACGACTTCCACCTGGGCAAGACCATCGCCGAGGTGATGTGCGGGGGCGACATCGAGCCCGGCTCGATGGTCGACGAGGAATGGATCATGGCGCTCGAGCGCAAGGCCTTCGTGAGCCTGCTCACGCACCCCAAGACCCAGGAACGGATCATGGGGATGATGCAGACCGGCAAGCCGGTGCGGAACTGACGAGGACAAGGAAATGAGCAAGCAAGTCCAGGACGCCTACATCGTCGCCGCGGCGCGCACGCCGATCGGCAAGGCCCCCAAGGGGGTGTTCCGCAACCTTCGGCCCGACGACCTGCTGGTGCACGCGCTGCGCGCGGCGCTGGGCCAGGTGCCGTCGCTCGACCCGGCCGCGATCGAGGACGCCATCGTCGGCTGCGCGATCCCCGAGGCCGAGCAGGGCCTGAACGTGGCGCGCATCGGCGCACTGCTGGCCGGCCTGCCGGACACGGTGGGCGGGGTCACGGTGAACCGCTTCTGCGCCTCGGGCCTGACCGCGCTGGCCATGGCCGCCGACCGCATCCGCGTGGGCGAGGCCGAGGTGATGATCGCCGCCGGCACCGAGTCGATGAGCATGGTGCCGATGATGGGCAACCGTCCGTCGATGAACCCGCGGGTGCTGGCCGACGAGAACATCGGCATCGCCTACGGCATGGGCCTGACCGCCGAGAAGGTTGCGCAGCAGTGGAAGGTATCTCGCGAGGCGCAGGACGCCTTCGCGCTGGAGTCGCACCGCCGCGCGATCGCCGCCCAGCAGGCCGGCGAGTTCGCCGACGAGATCGCGTCGATCGAGGTGGTCACGAAGTTCCCCGACCTGGCCACCCGCGAGCTGGCGGTCAGCACGCGCACCGTGGCGCTCGACGAAG
>MEEC01000061.1 GCA_001724315.1 Lautropia sp. SCN 70-15
GAGAACCGGTCGCAGGCCTCGCGCGCGAGCCGGGCCGAAGCCAGGTTCATCTCGCTGGCCAGGTGCGCGAGCCGGTAGTCGGCCTGGGCGATGGCCGTCGCGCCGAAGGTGTTGGTCTCGACGATGTCGGCCCCGGCGGCCAGGTACTGCTCGTGGATCTCGCGGATGACCTGGGGCTGCGTGAGCGACAGCAGCTCGTTGTTGCCCTTGACGTCGTGCCCGAGGTCGGCGAAGCGCTCGCCGCGGTAGGCCGTCTCGTCGAGCCGGTAGCGCTGGATCATGGTTCCCATCGCGCCATCGAGGATCAGGATCCGGTTCTCGAGCAGTTCGCGCAGACGGGTTTCGGTCGGGTTCATCGCAGGCGGGCCTTCTCTGAGTAACCGATCATTTTAACGGCCACCCTCTCTTTTACTGATCCGGCGCAAGGTTCGCCCCTGCGACGGCATTGACAATGCATATGAGTGTAGACGCATATGCTTGTCGCCGGCCCCGCCGGCGCGGCCACCCCACCGGAGGGAGAGATGAAGACGGACAAGCCGCTCGCCGGCCTCGACAGGGCGCCCGCCACCGGGCGCCGGGAATTCCTGCGCAGCGCGGGCTCGCTGCCCCTGGTCGGCGCGGCCGCGGCCGGCACCGGCGGCATGCTCGCCGCGCCGGCCCCTGCCCGCGCGGCGCTGAAGACCTCGGCGAAGATCGTCGTGGCCGGCAGCGGCCTGGGCGGACTCGCGGTGGCGAGCCGGCTGGCCCGAGAGCTCGAGGGCGCGAGCATCACGATCGTGGACCGCAAGGAGGTCCACAACTACCAGCCGGGCTACACGCTGGTGGCCACCGGCGTGTGGCCGGTCGCCAAGGTCAGCGACCGCAACGCCGACCTGATTCCTTCCGGCGTGCAGTGGGTCAGGGAGTTCGTCGCCGAGTTCGACCCGGTGGCCAACACGGTGACCACCGATGCCGGCACGAAGATCAGCTACGACTTCCTGGTGGTGGCCACCGGCCTGCAGCTGGACTACGGCCAGATCGAGGGCATGGATCCGAAGGCCATCGGCACCAACGGCCTGACCAGCGTCTACAACGGGCCCGACGCCGCCGCGGCCACCTGGCGCGCGATGGATGCCTTCCGGGCCAAGGGCGGCGAGGCGCTGATGACGCTGCCGGCCACCCCGATCAAGTGCGCCGGCGCGCCGCTGAAGATGACCTTCATGCTGGCCGACCGCCTGCGCCAGGCCGGCACCCGCGGCAACTCGAAGATCAGCTTCCACTCGGCGCTGGGCAACGTGTTCAGCGTGCCGAAGGTCAACGACGAGGTGCTGGCGCGCTGGAAGGCGCTGGACATCGGCGTGGAGTTCACCAGCAAGCTGGCCGCCATCGACATCGGTGCCCGCCGCGCGACCTTCGTGAGCCCCGAGGGCGAGAAGACCGAGCTGGGCTACGACTTCATCCACATCCCGCCGCCGATGCGCGCGCCCGACGCGATCAAGAAGAGCGAGCTCGCCTGGAAGGAAGGCGGCTTCGCCGCCGGCGGCTGGCTCGAGGTGGACAAGGGCACGCTGCGCCACCGGCGCTTCCCGAACGTGTTCGGGATCGGCGACATCAACGGCACGCCGCGCGGCAAGACCGCCGCCACCGTGAAGAAGAGCGCGCCGATCGTGGCCGCCAACCTGGTCGACGTGATCGCGCAGCGCGATCCGTCGCAGCAGTTCGACGGCTACACCTCCTGCCCGCTGCTGCTGCGCGAAGGCTCGGCGCTGCTGATCGAGTTCGACTACGAAGGCCGGCTCACGCCCTCGCTGCCGGGCATCGACCCGCTGCAGGACAGCTGGTTCGCCTGGGTCATGAAAACCACCATGCTCAAGCCCGCCTACATGGCGGTGGCCAAGGGCCGGGTCTGAGAAGGGAGACTGCGTGATGTACGAGATCTGGCTCGCCCTGAACATCGTCTTCGAACTGGCCCTGGCCAACAAGGGCCTGGTGATCGGCTACCTGGTGCTGCTGGGAGTGCTCCTGCTGGCGGCGCGCTCGGGCGCCTGGCGGCGCGGCCTGCCGCTCGCGATCGGGCTGGGCGTGCTGGCGGCGGTCGCGGCCTTCGCACTGCTGCCCTCGCTGACCGCGTCGTCGTTCGGCAACGTCGCCTACTGGATCGACTGGGCCAACCTGGCCGCGATGGCGCTGGGCATCGGCGGCGCGGCCGCCTTGCTGGCCTGGCCGCTGGCCGCGATGGCGAAGAAGGGAAGCTGAGCGCCCGCGGGCGATGAAGAGCGCCCGCGGGCGATGAAGAGCGCCCGCGGCTGATAACCTATCGGTCCTTTCGTTCCCGCAAACGGAGCACCGATGTCCTTCGTCTTCACCCCGCCGCCGCAGGCCGCGGTGCCGGTCGCCGGCACCGGCGAGCGCTTCCCGGTCAACCGCGTCTACTGCGTGGGCCGCAACTACGTCGAGCACGCCAAGGAGATGGGCTTCACCGGCCGCGAGCCGCCCTTCTTCTTCATGAAGCCCGCCAACGCGCTGGTCGTGGTGCCCGAGGGCAGCACCGGCGAAGCGCCCTATCCGCCGGCCACCCAGGACCTGCACCACGAGATCGAGCTGGTGGTGGCGATCGGCACCGGCGGCCGGAACATCGCCGCGGCCGACGCGGGCAAGCACATCTACGGCTATGCGGTAGGCCTGGACCTGACCCGGCGCGACCTGCAGGGCGAGGCCAAGAAGCTGGGCCGGCCCTGGGAGATCGGCAAGGCCTTCGACCACTCGGCCCCGATCGGCCCGATCCGCAAGGCCGCCGAGGTGGCGCCCGGTGGCCAGCCGCTGTCGGCCGCGGCGATCTCGCTGAAGGTCAACGGCGCGGTGCGCCAGTCCAGCGACGTGTCCAAACTGATCTGGAACATCGCCGAGACCATCGAGCACCTTTCGAAGTACTGGGCGCTGCAGCCTGGCGACCTGATCTTCACCGGCACGCCGGAGGGCGTGGCGGCGGTGGTCGCCGGCGACCTGCTGGAAGGCGCGGTCGAGGGCGTGGGCGAGCTGAAGGTCCGGCTGACCTGAAGATGCGGCAAGGCGCGGGCGCGCGGACCGGCGCATGAAGACGCACGTGCACACCGTGCTGGTCGGGTTCGGCGATTGCGACCCGGCCGGCATCGTCTTCTATCCCAACTTCTTTCGCTGGTTCGACGCGTCGACCCACGCGCTGCTGCTCGCGGCCGGGCAGACCCACGACGGCATGCAGCGCGAGCACGGCTGGGTGCTGGGGCCGCTGGTCGACGCCGGCGCGACCTTCCGGGCGCCGGCGCGCTACAACGAGCGCATCGAGATCCGCTCGGAGATCGAGCGCTGGAGCGCGAAGACCTTCCGGATCGCGCACCGGGCGCTGCGCGGTGGCACGCTGCTGGCCGAGGGCTGGGAAGTGCGCTTCATCGGGGCGCCGCATCCGGACGATCCGAAGCGCCTGCGCGCGCTGCCGATTCCCGGCTGGTTCCGGGCGCTGTTCGAGGACGGCGATGCCCCCCACGCGGCCGGCGCAGCGACACCCGCGCGGCTGCACCTGCTCGACACGATCACCTCGATCGACGAGCACTGCGCCGACGGCGTCATCGTGTCCGGCTCGCACGGCGGGCTGTCGTCGACCGGCTTCGTGCTGCGCGCGCCGGTGCGCCCGCGCGCGGTCTTCCTGAACGACGCGGGCGTGGGCCGCGACCAGGCCGGCATCGTGGCGCTGGCGCTGCTCGAAGACATCGGCGTGGCCTGCGGCTGCTACGCGCACGACTCGGCCCCGAGCGCGGCGTGATCGCCCACCTGAATCCGAAGGCCCGCGCGGCCGGACTCGCGGTGGGCATGCCGGTGCGCGAGGCGGTGGCGCTGCTCGGCGCCCGGGACTGACCGGCTCGGGCACCGGACCCGGAGCCGTCCCCGGGCGGCGACCCGGGCACCCGCTTCAGGCGGCCGCCCGCGCGCCCAACCGACGCGACAACCCGTACGTCACCAGCAGCAGGGCCAGCGCCGCCCAAGGCAGCAGCCCGATGCCGGCGGCCGCGATCAGCGCCCCGCCCGCAGCCGCGCCGATCGCCTGCCCGGCGTAGATCATCGAGGTGTTGAGCGCGATCGAGGCCGAGGCCAGCGCCGGCGCGATCGCAGCCAGCCGCGCCTGCTGCGCCGAGTTCATCGCGAAGCAGCCGAGCCCCCAGAACACGCAACTGGCGACCAGCAGCGGCCACACGGCGATCGGCAACCATTGGGTGGCCAGCGTCAACAGCGCGGCGAAGCCCAGCCCGATCGCGATCGCGACGACCGAGGTGTCGACGCTGCGGTGCGGCCCGCGCCGGCCGATCTGGCGGTTCAACCAAAGATTGCCCGCCACGCCGAACACGCCGAACAGCGCCATCACCGCGGCGACCGCCGCGGGTGTGGACTGGGTGGCGAGCTTGAGCGCCGGCGCGATGTAGGCCGACAGGACGAACTGGCCGGCACCGCCGAGCAGCGTGACCGCGAGCGCGCCGGTGAGCAGCGGGTTGCGGACAACGTCCAGCCACGAAGCCAGCGACAGCGCCGGCGCCTTCAGGCCGCCCGGGATCGTCGCCATCACCCAGGCGCAGGCGGCCAGGTTCAGCAGCGCCGCGGCGCCGAAGCCGGCGCGCCAGCCCAGGTGGGTGCCGATCAGGTTGCCCAGCGGCATGCCGATCACCGACGCGATCGACCAGCCGATGAAGATCGACGTGACCGCGCGGGAGCGGGCATGCGGCGGCACCATCGAGCCGATCGCGGCGGCGGCTTGCGGCGTGAAGATCGCCGCCTGCACCATCGCCAAGGCGCGCACCACCGCCAGGACCGCGAAGCCGGGCGCCAGCGCCGACAGCAGGTGCCCCGCGGCGCTCAGCGCCAGGCTGCCCACGAGCAGCCTGCGCCGGTCGATCCGCGTGGTGAAGGCCGCGGCCAGCGGCGCGCCCAGGCAGGTGACCAGCGCGCCGATCGCGACCAGCTGCCCGGCCGCCGGCACCGTGATCGCCAGGCCGTCCGCGATCAGGTCGAGCATGCCGACCATGACCATCACGCCGGTCCCGATCGCGAAGTTGCCGAAGGTCAGCGCGCGGATCGCGGCGCGCAGCGCGCGCTCGTCGGGCAGGGAGGGGGTCATCGGCGGGAGCTCATCGTGGCCGCGATGCTACCGCAGCGGCGAGCGGAGCGAGGCCGGCGCGAGGGTCGGACCGAGGGCCGGAGCGGGGACCGGCCCGACGCGACGCCCGATGCGAAGAACCCTCGACGCCCGGCAGGAAATCGACGGCCGAAGCCGGGCACGGCGGTACCCTGAATCGGTGAAAATCGACTCGCAACCCGTCGCACCGATGTCCGAATCCTCCTCAGCCCGTGGCCGACGCGCCCGTCGCTCGCTGGTGGCCTTCGCGGTCGGCGCGGCGCTCGTCCCGCAGGCCTGGGCCGCGAGCGGCCCTGCCGGAGGGCGTGACCCCGCCGGCGAGCGCGCGATCGCCCGCCCGGCGGACGCCGCGACGACCGGGACAGCCGCCTGCCCCGAGCTGCTACGCCACAGCTTCGACCGCCTGCAGGACGAGCAGCCGCAGTCGCTGTGCCAGTACGCCGGCAAGGTCCTGCTCGTCGTGAACACCGCCAGCCGCTGCGGCTACACGCCGCAGTACGAGGGGCTGGAGGCGCTGCACGCCCGCTACTCGGCGCGGGGTCTGGTCGTGATGGGCTTCCCGTCGAACGACTTCAGGCAGGAGCGCGGCAGCCGCGAGCAGATTGCGCAGCTCTGCTTCGACACCTACGGCGTGCGCTTCCCGATGTTCACGAAGACCGTGGTCACCGGGCCGAACGCGAATCCCCTGCACGCCGCGCTGACGAGCGCCACCGGCGAGGCGCCGGCGTGGAACTTCCACAAGTACCTGGTGGACCGCCAGGGCCGGCCGGTGGCCAGCTTCCCGAGCAAGGTCCGCCCGGACGACCCGAGGCTGGTCGCGGAGATCGAGCGCCTGCTTGCGCGATAGGCGCGTCAGGCGCCGCGCGCGAGCAGCGCCACGCCTGCCGCGATCAGCGTCGAGCCGGCCAGCCTGCGTCCGAGCTGACCTTCGCCCAGCAGCGTGGCGCCGGCCAGCGCCGCCACCAGCATCGACAGCTCGCGCGCCGGCGCGACCAGGCTCACCGGCGCGAGCCGCATCGCCTGGAGCACCAGCATGTAGCTGATCGGCGACAGCACGCCCACGCCGAGCACCACGCGCCATGAGCGGGCGAGGACCGCTCGCCATTCGGGCATGGTGACGACCACCCAGGGCGCCACGAGCAGGCCCTGGGCCACGCAGATCGCCCAGTAGTAGACCAGCGGGTCGGCATTCAGGACCGATACGGCGCGCCCGTCGTTGACCGTGTAGGTGGCGATCAGCACGCCGGTGGCCAGCCCCCAGAGCAGGCCGCGGCGCGCGGCCGGCGCCGCGCCGGCGCGAAGGATCGCGCCGCCGCCGGCGATCGTGAAGGTGCCGGCGACCACCAGCACCAGCCCGGCAAGCGAGGCTGGGCCGGCCGGCTCGCCGAGCAGCGCGATGGCGGCCAGCGAAGCGAGCAGCGGCCCGGTGCCGCGCGCCACCGGATAGACCACCGACAGGTCGCCCGCGCCGTAGCCGCGCTGCAGCACCCGGAAGTACAGCGTGTGGACCAGCGTGCTGATGCCGACGGCGACCCATATGCCGATGCCCCAGTCCGCGAGCCGGGCGATGGCCGCACCGCCGGAGGCAGACGCCGCGGAGGCGGAGGCCGCGGCGCCGGCCCCGCCGCCGAACGCGCCCGACAATGCCGCGAAGGGCGCGAAGACGATCGCCGCGACCACCGAGGTGCCCCAGACGAAGGCCATGCCGCCGCCGGTGCCGGAGCGCTTCATCCACAGGTTCCAGCCGGCGTGCACCAGGGCCGCCGCCAGGATCAGGGCGAGCGCAGTGCCGGGCATCGAGGGGCTCGTCGCGGGGCGCGCTCAGCGATGGCCGCCGCGCGCCTCCCAGGCCTTCATCTTCGCGTTGACCGTCTCGATCTCCAGGCCGACGATCGCCTTGTACTGCGCGGCGATCGCGACCAGCTCCTCGTGCGATGCGACCTCGTGCACGTGCCCGAAGCCGTTCGGCGCGCGCTCCTCCACGATCTGCATCACGTGGTCCGGGCCCTGCCCGCGATTGGCCATCACGATGCGCGCGGTCCTCGGCAGCCGGTCGGCCTCGTAGGCCTTCAGCGCGCCCTCGATCGCGCCTTGGGCGGCGGCCGATGCGGCACCGCCCGCGGCGGCGGCTTTCTCGAGCTCGTCGGCCAGCACCCGCGCGTCGAGGATCGCCTGCGAGGCGCCGTTCGAGCCGATCGGGTACATCGGGTGGGCGGCGTCGCCCAGCAGGGTCACCCGGCCGAAGCTCCAGCGCGGCAGCGGATCGCGGTCGACCATCGGAAACTCGAACACGCGCTCGGCGCCTTCGAAGAGCTTCGGCACGTCGAGCCAGGGGAACTTCCAGTCGGCGAAGGCCGGCGCGAACACCGACCTGGGCACCTCGCGGTTCCAGTCGTCCTTGGGCGGCGTGTCGCCCGGCACGCGCAACTCGGCGATCCAGTTGAGCAGCGCGCGGCCGTCTGCATCGGGCAGGGTGATCGGGTAGGCGACCAGCTTCTGGTCGGCATGGCCGACCATGACCATGGTGCGGCCGGTCAGCCAGGGCCGGTCGTAGCTGGTGGCGCGCCACAGGATGCGGCCCGAGTAGCGCGGCAGGCCCTCGTCGGGGTAGAACTGGCGGCGCACCGCCGAGTGGATGCCGTCGGCGGCCACGATCGCGTCGGCCTGCTCGGTGCGGGTCGTGCCGTCGGCGCGGCTGCGCAGCGTGACGCGTCCGGCGTCGGGCTCCACCGCGACCGCCTCCATGCCGGTCTCGATCGCGTCGGCGCCGAGCCGCTCGCGCACCGCGTCGAACAGCAGCATCTGCAGCCGGCCGCGGTGGATCGAGAACTGGGGCACCGCGTAGCCGGCGTCGACGCCGCGCGGCTCGCTCCAGATGTGCTGGCCGAACTTGTTGTAGTAGCCCACCTCGGCAGTGCGCACGCCGGTGGCGTCGAGCCGCCCGAGCAGACCCAGGATGGTCAGCTCGGCCACCGCGCTGGGCTGCACGTTGATGCCGACGCCCAGCGGCTTCACCTCGACCGCGGCCTCGACGATGCGCGGGCGGATGCCGCGGGCATGGAGCATCAGTGCCAGGGTGAGGCCGCCGATGCCGCCTCCGATGATCAGGACTTTCACGTTCGCGTCTGCCGGGCCGAGAATGGCGGTAGCTTAGCCGATGGAGCCCGGACGATGCCGACGATCTTCGAACGCCTTTACTCGGGGGAACTCCCCTGCGCCCGCGTGTACGCCGACGAGCACGTGTTCGCCTTCATGGACGCCGGCCAGCTCAACGACGGCCACGTGATCGTCGCCTCGATCCGGCCCTACGAGACGCTGATGGACGCCGACGAGGAGACCGCCGCCGCGCTGATGCGCGCCGCGCGCCGGATCGCGATCGCGGTCGAGCGCGAGTTCGCGGCCGACGGCGTGACCGTCCTGCAGGCCAACCGGGCCGCCGGCTGGCAGACCGTTCCGCACCTGCACCTGCACGTGCTGCCGCGCCGCACCGGCGACGCGGTCACCCTGGGCTGGCCGCGTCGCGACCCGCCCTTCGAGACCCTGCAGGCGCTGGCGGCGCGGATCCGCCTGTGACGGCTGGCGGCGCGCTCGCGGCGAGGCGCGAGCGCAGCCTGCCTTACTTCGAGTGCTTCTGGATCAGCGCCTTGGCGCCCTCGAGCAGCTCCTTGCCCTTGAAGCCCTTGCTGTCCATCTCCTTGACCCACTCGTTGGCCACGTCGGCCGCCGCGGTCTGGAAGGCCTTGGCTGCCTCGGGCGACAGCGTGTAGATCGTGTTGCGCGGGGTCTCGGCGGTCTTGCGGCCCTTCGGGTCGTTGCCCTGCTGGACCTTGCCGAGCCAGCCCGAGGTGGCCATGCCGGAGTTGTCGTCGATGACCTTCTTCAGATCGGACGGCAGCGAGTCGTACTTCTTCTGGTTCATCGCCACCACGAAGGTCGTGGTGTAGAGCGCGCCGCCTGCCGGATCGAACTCGGCGTGGTACTTCGCCAGCTCGTTGACCTTGACCGCAGGAACGACCTCCCAGGGGATCACCGCGCCGTCGATGACGCCCTTGGACATCGCGTCGGGGATCTGCGGCAGCGGCATGCCCACCGGCGTGGCGCCCAGCGAACCGAGCATCTTGGTGATGAAGCGCGTCGGCCCGCGGACCTTCAGTCCCTTCAGGTCCTCGACCGACTTGATCTGCTTGTCCTTGGTGTGGATGACGCCAGGCCCGTGCACGTTGACCGCGACCAGGTGGACGCCCTTGAACTCGTCCTTGGCGTAGGTCTGCACGTACTCCCAGTAGGCCTTCGAGGTGGCCTCGGCGTTGGTCATCATGAACGGCAGCTCGAAGACCTCGATGCGCGGGAAGCGTCCCGGCGTGTTGCCGGGCAAGGTCCAGACCACGTCGGCCACGCCGTCGCGGGCGTGGTCGAACAGGTCGCGCGGCGTGCCGCCGAGCTGCATCGCCGGGTAGCGCTCGAACTTGATCCGGCCGCCCGACTCCTTCTCGATCTTGTCCATCCAGGGCACGTGCATGTCGAGCCAGACGTTCGACTGCGGCGGCATGAAGGTGTGAAACTTCAGCGTGACCTGCTGCTGGGCCACGGCCGGCACGGCCAGCGCGGCGGCCAGGCCGGCCGCGAGCGCGGTCCTGAACAGGGTGCGGCGGAACTTCATCGGGTTGTCTCCTCGTCCGGTGGTCCGGGTTGTGTGTGCGGAAGCGTCCGGCCGATCGCCGGCGCCACGCCGTAGGGCGATTCTAGTGCGCTACGACTGGCGGTCTGGCATCCGGACGACAATTCCTGCCAGATCTTCGCGCATTTCGATCTGGCAGGACAAGCGGCTGTTCGGCCGGCGCTCGGCGGCGACCTCGTCGAGCATGCGCAGCTCGTCGGCCGAGGGCGGCGGCAGCCGATCGGCCCAGGCGGCGTCGACGTAGACGTGGCAGGTGGCGCAGGACAGGCAGCCGCCGCAGATGCCTTCGATCTCGCGGATGCCTTCGAAGACGGCGGCCATCATCAGGTTGTTGCCGGGCTCGACCTCGAGGACGGTCTCGTTGCCGTCGTGGGCGATGTAGTGGACGTTGGGCATGGGCTCAGAACATCTCGAAGTATTCGCGGTGCTCCCAGTCGGTGACTTCGGCCTCGAAGCGGGCGATCTCGGCGCGCTTGATGCGGGTGTACCAGTCGACGACGGGGCGGCCGAAAGCCTCGACAAGCACGCTGTCCTCGTGCAGGGCGCGCAGGGCTTCGTCGAGGCTGCGCGGCAGCAGCGGGGCGCCGGCCTCGTAGGGCGTGTCGGCCGAGGGACCGGGATCCAGGCTGTGCGTCAGGCCGTCGAGCCCGGCGTGGATCTGCGCGGCCATGAACAGGTAGGGATTGGCGGCCGGCTCGCCGGCGCGGTTCTCCAGCCGGGTGCCCGGATCGCCGGCGCCGCCGATCACCCGGATCATCGCGCCGCGGTTGTCGCGGCCCCAGGTGGCGCGATCGGGGGCCAGCGAATTGGGCCGGAAGCGCCGGTAGCCGTTGATCGTGGGCGTGGCGAACACCGAGCCGCCGCGCGCATGCGCGAGCAGCCCGGCGAGGAAATGCCGGCCGGTGGCCGACAGGCAGTCGTCGGCGCCGGTGCCCGGCCCGGCGAAGGCGTTGCCGCCGCGACCGTGCGAGACCAGCGACTGGTGCAGGTGCCAACCCGAGGACATCACGTTGGGCAGCCTGGGCCGGCACATGAAGGTGGCGTGGTAGCCGTGCCGGCGCAGCACCTGCTTGGCCGCGCTGCGAAAGAGGACCATCGCGTCGGCCGGCTCGAGGCCGGTCATGGGACCGAACACGAACTCGATCTGGCTGGGGCCCAGCTCGACTTCCATCGACCGGAGCGGCAGCCCGAGCTGCAGCAGCGGCCCGCGCAGGAGTTCCACCACCGGCTCGAGCTGGTCGTAGCGCTGCTCGGCGAGCAGGCGGTAGCCGGTGTTCAGCAGGCTCACCGGGGGCGGCTCGCCGGGCCAGCCGCTGCGCTCGGGGCCGATCCGCGCGTCGTCGATCCGGTAGACGTGGAACTCGACCTCGAGCCCCACCTTGTAGTCGTAGCCGGCCTCGGCCAGCCGCGCCAGCGCCTGCCTGAGGATGCGGCGCGTGTCGAAGGGCACCGGCCGGCCGTCGCAGAAGTGGGCGTCGCACTGGATCCACCCGCTCTTCGGGCTCCAGGGCAGCACCCGGAAGGTGGCCGGGTCGGCCACGATCGTCACGTCGGACGCGCCCTCGAACTCGGGGCTGCCGAAGCCCGCGCCGGGCGTGAACACCGGCCACGCGGTGCGGTCGGAGCTGTCCTTGAGCAGGTTGGTGCCCACCAGCCCGATGCCCGCGTCCAGCGCGGCGATGGCCTCGCCCGCCACCAGCGTCTTGCCGCGCAGCAAGCCGTGCTGGTCGGCGTAGACGAATCGCACCACGTCGAGCCCCTCGGCCCGGATCCGCTCGGCGACGCCCGCCGCCTCGGCCCGCTGCGCCTCGCTGCGCAACCCGTGCCTGTCCACGAAGCTCATCGGCCGGCGCCCCAGCTCGCGCGCGCCCGCCGGCGCGCATCGATGCCGCGGCCGAAATCGCGCAGCGCCTCGACGCTGCCGCCCGGGCCGATCGCGTCCATGGTGACCGGGCCGCGCACCGCGCCGGCCTGCGCGGCGTCCATCGACATCGGCGGCGTGCCGCCCTTCTCGACCGTGTCGATCGCCTGCAGCAGCAGCCTGCGATACGCCATGATCGCCTTGTCGGTGGTGCCCAGGTGCTCGCGCGTGCGGTCCTGGATCGGGCCCTGCGACTCGCAGGCCCACTGGTCGTGAACGTTGATGTCGGTGCCCATGCCGGTGTAGGTCTGCTCGAGCTGCTCGCGCGGATCGAAGCCGTACTGGTTGCCGCGGCCCACCCGCGGGCGGTACTCGGGCAGCTCGTGCATCTTCAGCCGCTGCTCGCGCATCAGCGCCTTGTCGATCGGCGCGCCGAAGCTGGTGAAGAACGCGTACCAGTAGTTGTTGAAGTCGTCGACCGGCACGTGGAACTGGGTGATGGTCATCTCGTCGGACAGGGGGATCGCGAAGGCCTGCGGGAAGACCTGGTTGGTGATCCGCACGTGGGTCGCGTTCTCGCTGATACGGCGCAGGGCGGTGAGCTGCAGCCCGTGCGGCGCCGGCTCCACGTAGATCTCGGGCCGGAAATGCTCGCGCATCACCTTGGTCATCGGCAGGTCGGAGTCGCTGGAGGCGCTGCGGAACTGCCGGCCGTAGCTCTGCTCGCCCGGCTGCTCGTCCTCGAAGAAGCGGTGCAGGAAGGAGGCGTGCGCGGGGTCGATGCCCACCTCGACCGACTGCAACCAGTTGCACTCCCACAGGCCCTTGAAGGCGAACACGTGGGTGTCCGGGGCCACGAAGCAGTCGAGCTCCGGGAAGGCGGCCGGCTCGCCGTCGCCCAGCCAGGCCCAGATCGCGCCGGCGCGAACCTGCACCGGCCAGGCGCGCTGCCTGACCCGGTCGCACAGGCGGCTGCCCTCGGGCTCGGCCGGCGTTTCCAGGCAGCGCCCCTCGACGTCGAACAGCCAGCCGTGAAAGGGGCAGCGCAGGCCGCCGTCTTCCCGCCTTCCGTAGGCCAGGTCGGCGCCGCGATGCGGGCAGTCGCGATCGAGCAGGCCCCAGCGGCCCTGCTCGTCGCGAAACAGGACGAAGTCCTGGCCGAGCACGCGCACCGCCTTGACCGGCCGCGGGCCGACGCGCGCCTCGTCGAACTCGTCGAGCAGGGCGACCGGCTGCCAGTAGCGCCGCAGCAGGCGGCCGGCCGGATCGCCGGGCCCGACGCGGGAGATCCGGTCGTTCTGTTCGCGCGACATCATGGCGCTGCTCCCCCCTCTCGAGTGTCCGGCGACTCTAGCATGGCCGGAACGGGGGGCGCCCTCGTGTAGACTCGGCGGCCCCGGGGGGGAGCCAAGGCTTTTCGAGCGGCTGCCACGGCAGGCATACTGCCGGGCGACAAGAAGATGCGAGACGGAGACGACATGCCCTTGATCGAACGAGGCCGCGCGGCCCGGAGGCGACGGCCGTGATGCGCGCCTTCGACCTGCTGGCACGCCTGTGCGCGCTGTTCGCCGGGCTGGTCATGATGGCGGTGGCCCTGGCCACCTGCGGCAGCATCGTGTCGCGCCAGTTCTTCGGCGCGGCGCTGCTCGGCGACTTCGAGCTGGTCCAGGTGGGCATGGCCTTCGCGGTCGCCGCCTTCATGCCGCTGTGCCAGATCCGGCGCGGCAACATCATCGTCGACTTCTTCACCACCCGCGCCAGCACGCGCACCCGGAACCTGCTCGATCGCGCCGGCTGCCTGCTGCTGGCGGTCATGTGCGGCCTGCTGGCCTGGCGAACGCTGCTCGGCGGCCTGAGCGCGAAGGAATACGAATCGGTGACCATGC
Source organism: Lautropia sp. SCN 70-15 (assembly GCA_001724315.1). Lineage (GTDB taxonomy): Bacteria > Pseudomonadota > Gammaproteobacteria > Burkholderiales > Burkholderiaceae_E > Zeimonas. The sequence continues at coordinate 13,563 of MEEC01000061.1, forward strand.
TGCTGCAGTTCCCCGAGTGGATCGCCTTCGTGGCCATGGTGCCGCCGCTGGCGCTCACCGCGCTGATCGCGCTCGCGCAGGCATTCGGGCCCATGCCCGCCGCCGAGGGCTCTGCCGACGCGCAGCACGCGCCCGCGAGCCGCTGACCCGCGCGCCGACCGACGGAACCGACGATGGACCCGATCGCCCTCGCCCTGTTGATCTTCGGGATCATGATCGCGCTGATGGTGGTGCGGATCCCGATCGCGGTCGCGATGTTCGTGGCCGGCACCACCGGCTACCTGATGCAGGCCGGCTGGCTGCCCTACGCGAACTTCCTGAAGACCCAGACCTACTCGCGCTTCTCGAACTACGACCTGTCGGTCATCCCGCTCTTCCTGCTGATGGGCCAGTTCGCGACCCACGGCGGGCTGTCGCGCGCGCTGTTCTCGTTCACCAACAGCCTGATGTCGCGGGTGCGCGGCGGCATGGCAATGGCCGCGGTGATCGCCTGCGCGGCCTTCGGCGCGGTCTGCGGATCGTCGGTGGCCACCGCGGCCACGGTCGGCACCGTGGCCCTGCCCGAGATGACGCGCCACGGCTATTCGGGCCGCCTGACCACGGCCACGCTGGCGGCCGGCGGAACCCTGGGCATCATGATCCCGCCCTCGGTGATCCTCGTGATCTACGCGATCCTGACCGAGCAGAACATCGCCAAGCTCTTCGCGGCGGCGATGATCCCGGGGCTGATCGCGATGATCGGCTACCTGGTGGCCATCGCGGTCTACGTGCGGGTGGTGCCGGGCCAGGCGCCCGAGCGCGACCAGGTCGAGAAGGCCGACATGCGCGACGCGGTGGCGGGGCTGCTGCCGATCGCGATCATCTTCGTGCTGGTGTTCGGCGGCATCTACGGCGGCGTGTTCACGCCGACCGAGGGCGCGGCGGTCGGCGCGGTGTCCACGCTGGCGCTGGCGCTGGCGCGCGGCGAACTGACCCGGGCCAAGCTCGCCACCAGCTTCTACCAGGCCGCCGAGAGCTCGGCGATGATCTTCCTGATCTTCATCGGCGCCGACCTGATGAACTCGGCGCTGGCGCTGACCCAGGTGCCGGCGCAGCTCGCCGCAGCGGTCGGGTCGTCCGGCCTGCCGCCGCTGGCGATCGTCGGCGCGATCCTGGTGTTCTACATCGTCCTCGGCTGCGTGATGGACGAGCTGTCGATGATCCTGCTCACCGTGCCGATCTTCTTCCCGATGGTGATGGGGCTCGAGCTCTGGGGCCTCGATCCCACGAGCAAGGCGATCTGGTTCGGCATCCTGATCCTGATGGTCGTGGGCATCGGCCTGATCGCGCCGCCGGTGGGGCTCAACGTGTACATCGTGAACGGCCTGGCCCGCGGCGTGCCGATCGCCGAGAGCTATCGCGGCGTGGTCCCCTTCCTGATCAGCGACCTGCTGCGAACGCTGCTGCTGCTGTTCGTGCCATCCTTGTCGCTGTTCCTGGTCGGATTCATGGATTGAAATGAAGCACCTGCTGCCCCGAGAAGCGCACGAATTCGTGCAGAAAAACCCCGATGCGCTGTTCGTCGACTGCCGCAGCGACGCCGAGTACTTCTTCGTCGGCCACGCGCTCGGCGCGATGCACGTGGCCTGGTACGACGCGCCCGACTGGGACCTGAACCCGGAGTTCGTCACCGAGGTCAAGAAGCTGGCCGGCCACTCGCTGGACCGCCCGATCGTCCTGATCTGCCGCAGCGGCAAGCGCTCGGTCGAAGCCGCCCAGACGCTCGAGCAGGCCGGGTTCACCGACGTCAGCAACGTGCTGCACGGCTTCGAGGGCGACCTGAACGCCGAGCGCCAGCGCGGCAAGCTGAACGGCTGGCGCCACGACGG
>MEEC01000062.1 GCA_001724315.1 Lautropia sp. SCN 70-15
CGCTGTCCGCTTCGCGGAAACGCTTGGTCGCGCGGACGCTCAGCCCCGTCGCCGGCCCCAACTCGGTCGCTTCGCTCCCTCGGACAGGGGGCCGGCTCTCGCTTCGCGAGCCGGGTCTTCGCTGCGCTCCCGCGCCAGCGCCAAGGGGCGCGCAGAAGGGGACTGTCTGCTCAGCCGCGCGACTCGCTCGCTACGTCTTTCTGCCATAACGCCATCACGGCGCCTGCGAGCAGAACGGCGACGGACAGGGCGAGGCCGGGGCGCAGCGAGCCGTAGAGGTCGGCCAGCCAGCCGGTGACGGTGGGGCCCACGATCTGGCCGATGGCGAAGAGGATGGTGAAGACGGCCATCGCGCCGCCCCAGGCGGGTTTGGGCAATTGCTTGCGGATCAGGGTGCTCACGGCGGACGGGGTGGAGAACATGCCGGCGCCGAAGAGGGCGGCCGAGGCGAGCATGGCGGGCAGGCTGGACGCGAGCAGCGGCAGGCCGGCGCCGGCGGCGAGCACGGTCATCACCAACGCGATCACCGGCCCGCCGCGCCATTCGGCGAAGGGGCGCTTCCACAGCCAGGGGGCCACGAGCGTCGCGATGCCCAGCAGGCTCCAGACCAGGATCACGTCGGTCGTCGAGGCGCCGTGCTCGCGCATCCACGCGATCACGAAGGTCATGTAGCCGATGTAGCCGAGCCCGAAGCAGGTGTAGGCGAGCAGCGCCGGCGCGAAGTCGCGGGGCCGCCAGACCGGCGCGCCGGCGGAAGCCAAGGCGGCGGGCTCGGCGATCGCCCGGGCCGCTGCGATGGCCGCCACGGTCATCGCCAGCGAGGCCGCGCCCATCGCCAGCCACGCTTGCGGCCAGGCGGCATCGCCGCCGCGCTCGAGCAGCAGCGGGATGCCCGCGCCGCACAGCACGAGCCCGGCGCCCGATCCGCCGAAGAACACGGTGATCGCCAGCGTGGCGCGGCGCGGGTCGTCGGGGAACACGTTGCCGGCGAGCGCGCCGCCGCAGACGAACACCATCGCGCCGGCCACGCCGGCAATGGCGCGCAGCGCCGACAGCGCGAGCAGGTCGTCGACGAGGCCGGTGGCGAGCAGCGCCAGCGCGGTGGCCGGCATCCCGGCAATGAAGAGCGCGCGGTTGCCCACGCGGTCGACCAGCGCCCTGGCGAGCAGCGCGCCGGCCAGGTAGCCGAAGGCATTGGCGGTGTTCAGCCAACCCGCCTGCGACCAGTTCCATCCAAGGTCGTTGCGCATGGCGGGCAACATCAGCGCGTAGGCGAAGCGCGCGAAGGAATTCGACACCACGGTGCCGAGCGACAGCAGGAAGGCGATGCCCAGTCCGTTCACCCGGCTCTCCCCGCACCAGTCGGGGTGCGAGCCGTCGGAGCGCGAGCCGTCCAGGCGCCGGGCCTGACGCCGATCGCGGTGACCAGGCCGTAGGCCGCGATGCCGAGTGCCACGCCGAGGAAGTAGCCGTCCAGCCCCATGCCTGCCGGCTCGGCCAGCAGCCAGCCGCCGCCGACCGCGAGCCCGATGCGCGACAGCGCCGCCAGCACGGGCCAGCGCATCCGGCCGGCGCCCATGGACGCGAAGTAGAGCGCCATCCCGAGCCCGAACATGCCGAACGCCAGGCCGGTGAACGACAGCGCGCGCGCCGCGATCGACACCACCTCGGGGTCGCCGCTGAACAGGCCCGCGAACTGCGTCGGCGCCAGCGCCACCGCGAGGCCCGCCGCACCGGTGGCCGCGAAGACCAGCCAGGCGCCGGTCCACGCGATCCGGCGCGCGGTGGCCCAATCGCCCGCGCCGACCGCATGCCCCACCAGGGCGGTCAAGGCCGAGCCCACGCTGAAAGCCGCCGGAATGACGAGGAACTCCAGACGAGCGGCGATGCCGAAGGCAGCGACCGCGGCCGCACCGTAGGCCGCCACCTGCGCGGTGACGAGGATGGTCGTGAGATTCGCGATCGCCGCGAGGCCGCAGGCAACCAGCCCGACCGAGAGGATCCGATGGAACAGGGGCCGCGACGGACGAACGCGAAACCCCGGCGCGAACCCGGCCTCCCCGCGCCAGACCGCTGCCGCCATGGCCAGCGCGGCGCCCCAGAAGGCGAGCGCGAAGCCGGCGCCCAGCCCGGCCAGGCCCATGCCCAGCGGCTCGGCAAGCAGCCAGCCCAGAAGGGGGCAGCCTGCCCAGGTGAGGGCCAGGATCCGGGCCGCGAGCGCATGGCGGCCGCCGCCGCGCAGCACCGAGGCGAAGGTGTTGGCCAGCCAGACCGGCGCCGCGCCTGCGCCGAACAGCCAGATCGCGTAGCCGGACGCGGCCTGCGCGACCTCGGGCCCTGCGACCGCGCCGAGCACTTCGGCGGGAAACCCTGCCAGAACGATGCCGAAGGCCGCGCCGGCGACGACCGCAATCAAGCTCGCGTGCACGACCAGCGCCGACGCCTCGTCGCGCCGGCCGGCGCCCAGCGCCCGGGCGATCGCCGAGGCCACGCCGCCGCCCATCGCGCCGGTCGACATCTGCTGCATCAGCTGGGCGAAGGGGAGCACCACCGCCCAGCCCGCGAAGGCGGCCATGCCCTGCCGTGAGGCCAGCCAGATCTCGATCAGCTGCGCGACGACCTGCAGCGCCGCCAGCAGGCCGGTCGGCGCTGCCAGCGCGAAGATGCGCCGAAGCAGCGGCGCGATCGCGACCGGCTGCGCCGACGCCGTCCTCACTGCCTTGCGGGCCGCCGCGCGGGCCGCCATCCGGCCTTCAGGGCCGCAGCACGATCGCGCCGGTGGTCGCGCGCGACTCGGCGGCCCGGTGCGCCTGCGCGACCTCGTCGAGGGAGAATCGCGCGCCGATGGCCGCCTGCACATGGCCGGCGGCAATCGCCTGGAAGACCTCGACCGCGTTGGCGCGGAAGGTCGCCGGGTCGGCATTGTGCGGAAACACCGAGGGCCGCGTCAGGAAGAGGCAGCCCTTCTTGTTCAGCAACTCCGGCTCGATCGCGGGCGCCGGGCCCGAGGCCGCGCCGTAGAGCACCACCAGGCCGAAGGGCGCGGCGCAGTCGAGCGAATGCAGGAAGGTGTCCTTGCCGACCGAGTCGTAGACCACGCGCGCCTTGCGGCCGCCGGTGGCCTTCAGCAAGGCCTCGGGCCAGCCCGGCTTCGAGTAGTCGATCGCGTGATCGGCGCCGGCGGCACGCGCGATCTCGCACTTGGCTGCCGATCCGGCGGTGCCGACGACCTCGGCGCCGAGCGCCTTGGCCCAGCGGCACAGGATCTGGCCCACGCCGCCGGCCGCCGCATGCACCAGCAGCAGGTCGCCGGGCTCCACGCGATGGGTCCTGCGCAGCAGGTACTGCGCGGTCATCGCCTTGAAGAAGATCGCGGCCGCGTCTTCGTCGGAGACCGACGCCGGCAAGGTGGCCAACCGGTCCGCGGGCAGGTTGCGACGATCGGCATAGGCGCCGATGCCAGCGTTCATGTAGACCACGCGATCGCCGGCGCGCAGGTCCGCCACGCCCGGTCCCACGGCCTCGACGACGCCCGCGGCCTCGTGACCGAGACCGGTGGGCAGCGGCAGCGGATAGGCGCCGCGCCGCTGGTACACGTCGATGAAGTTGAAGCCGATGGCGGTCTGGCGCACCGTGACCTCGCCGACGCCGGGATCGGGCAGCTCGACCTGCTCGATCCTCATCGCCTCGGGACCGCCGAACTCGCGGATGCGCACCGCGCGGGACATCGTCATGACCGGGCCTCCCGTCAGGCGAGCGTGTAGGCGGTCTTCACCGTGGTGAAGAACTCCTGCGCGTAGCGGCCCTGCTCGCGCGGGCCGTAGCTCGAGCCCTTGCGGCCGCCGAAGGGCACGTGGTAGTCCACGCCGGCGGTCGGCAGGTTGACCATCACCATGCCCGACTGGCAGTGGCGCTTGAAGTGCGCGGCGTGCTTCAGCGAGGTGGTGGCGATGCCGGCCGACAGGCCGAAGGTCGTGTCGTTCGCCGCCGCCAGGGCGGCTTCGTAGTCCTTCACGCGGATGACGCTCGCCACCGGACCGAAGATCTCCTCGCGGTTGATCCGCATCGCGGCGGTGGTGTCGGTGAACAGCGCCGGCGCCATGTAGAAGCCCTCGGTCTCGCGCTTCAGGCGGTCGCCGCCGATCACCAGCGTGGCGCCCTCGGACTGGCCGATCTCGATGTAGCTCATGTCCTGCTCGAGCTGCGACTGGCTGGAGACCGGACCGATGTCGGTGCCGGCCTTCAGCGCGTCGTCGACCTTCAGCGCGGCCATCCGCTCCTTCATCGCCTCGATGAACTTCGCGTAGATGCCGTCGGTCACGATCAGCCGGCTCGACGCGGTGCAGCGCTGCCCCGTCTGGAAGAAGGCGCTCTGCACGCAGATCTCGACCGCCTGCTCGAGGTCGGCGTCGTCGAGCACGACCTGCGGGTTCTTGCCGCCCATCTCGAGCTGCACCTTCTTGAGGTTCTGCGCGCAGGCCTGCGCCACGCGCGCGCCCACGCTCTGCGAGCCGGTGAAGCTGATCGCGTCGATGCCGGGGTGGTTGATCAGGCGCTCGCCCACCACGCTGCCGCGGCCCATGACCAGGTTGAACACGCCGGCCGGGATGCCCGAGCGCGAGATGATCTCGGCGATGGCCCAGGAGCAGCCCGGCACCAGGTCGGCCGGCTTCAGGACCACGCAGTTGCCGTAGGCCAGCGCCGGCGCGACCTTCCACGCGGGGATCGCGATCGGGAAGTTCCAGGGCGTGATGATGCCGACCACGCCGACCGGCTCGCGGGTGACCTCGACGCCGATGCCCGGACGCACCGAGGGCAGCGTCTCGCCGGCCAGCCGCAGGCACTCGCCGGCGAAGAACTTGAAGATGTTCCCCGCGCGCACCGCCTCGCCGATGCCGTCGGCCAGCGTCTTGCCTTCCTCGCGGGCCAGCAGCCTGCCGAGCTCTTCCCGGCGCGCGAGGATCTCGGTGCCGATCTTGTCGAGGGCGTCGTGCCGGGCCTGGATACCGCCGGTCGACCAGGCCGGGAAGGCCGCCCGCGCCGCCTGCACCGCGGCCTCGAGCTGCGCGGCGTCGGCCTGCGCGTACTCGCCGATCACGTCGGTCAGGTCAGACGGGCTGATGTTCTTCGTGTAGGCATTGCCGGCGACCCATTCGCCGCCGATCAGGTTCTCGTGCTTTTTCGTCATGGCGTTCTCCTTGTTCACTTGCCCCAGCGCAGCACGACCGGATCGAGCCGCCGGGCGACGTCGATCAGGCCCGCGCGGGTGGCGGGATGCATGGGTGGAATCGGGTGGCGCGGCGCCTCGCAGTCGATCACGCCCCCTTCCTTCATCAGCGCCTTGGCGGCCAGCAGCCAGCCCTGGCGGTTCTCGTAGTTGATCAGCGGCAGCCAGCGGTTGTAGGCGGCCATGGCCGTCTCGCGATCGCCTGCCAGATAGGGATCGACGATGGTGCGGATGCCGTCGGGATAGCCGCCGCCGGTCATCGCACCGTTGGCGCCGGCGTCCATGTCGGCCAGCAGGGTGATCGCCTCCTCGCCGTCCCAGGGCCCTTCGATCGCGTCGCCGCCCAGCCGGATCAGCTCGCGCAGCTTGGAGGCGGCGCCGGCCGTCTCGATCTTGAAATAGGACACCTGCTCGATCTCGCGGGCCATCTTCGCCAGGAAGGCGGGCGTGAGCGTGGTGCCCGAGACCGGCGCGTCCTGGATCATGATCGGGATGTCGATCGCGTCCGAAAGCCGGCCGAAGAACTGCTCGATCACCGGCTCGGCCACCCGGATCGAGGCCCCGTGATACGGCGGCATCACCATCACCATGGCCGCGCCCATGTCCTGGGCCCGGCGGCTGCGCTCGGCGCAGACCCGGGTGCTGAAGTGCGTGGTGGTCACGATGACCGGCACGCGCCCTGCCACGTGGGCGAGGATCTCGCGCGTGAGCAGTTCGCGCTCGTCGTCGGACAGCACGAACTGCTCGGAGAAGTTCGCCAGGATGCACAGGCCGTTGGAGCCTGCGTCGATCATGAAGTCCACGCAGCGCTTCTGGCTGGCGAGGTCCAGCTCGCCGTTCTCGCGGAACGTGGTCGGCACGACGGGAAAAACGCCCTGGTAGCGGGCCTTGCGGGGAGTGGTCATCGGGATCGCCCTGCGGGTTCGTTCTTGTGGCCGGCCGGCGAGGCGAACGCCGGCGGATGCGGAACCCAATGATACCGGGCCGGAGAATCCACCGCTCGTTGAGCAGGGTCAAGCCGGCCTGCTCCCCGGCGCCGGGCTTCGGTGTCATGATGAAGCAAAGCCGTCGACCCGCGATGCACGAGGAGCCGTCGATGAAGCACACCACGCCGATCGCCGCGCTGGCCTGCGCGATCGTTTCCGCTGCCCTGCTGCTGGCCCCGGCCGCGCCGGTGCAGGCGCAGGAGCCGGCCACCTGGCGAGCCCACGCGCCGTACAGCCAGCAGGAGCTCGACCAGATGCTGGCGCCGATCGCGCTGTATCCCGACGCGCTGCTCGCGCAGGTGCTGATGGCCGCCACCTACCCGCTCGAGGTGGTGCAGGCGGCCCGCTTCATGCAGCGCAACCCCGGACTGTCCGGCGACACGCTGGCACGCGCCATCGAGCCGATGCGCTGGGACCCGAGCGTCGCGGCGCTCACGCAGTTCCCGTCGGTGCTGGCCATGATGAACGAGGAGCTCGAGTGGACCGAGCGCCTCGGCGAAGCATTCCTCGCGCAGCGCGAGCAGGTCATGGACACGATCCAGATGCTGCGCGACCGCGCCTGGGCGGCCGGCACGCTGCGGCCGAACGACCGCCAGAACGTGATCGTTCGCGACCGCGTCTACCTGATCGAGACCTGGCACCCCGGCTACTACTGGGTGCCCTACTACAACCCGCTGATCGTGTTCGGCACCTGGTGGTGGCCGGCCTACACCCCCTTCCTGTGGGTGCCCCCGGTCATCTACCGCCCGCCCTATTTCCCTCAGGTCTACTCGGTGGGCATCGTCTGGGGGCCGGTGGTGCTGGTGCTGAACTCGCTGTGGAACGACCCGCTGCCGGTGTGGCGCGACCGCACCGTGGTGGTCGGCACCCAGCCGGTGACCAACGTGATCGTGACCAATGCGAGCGCGCCGCAGCCGGTGATCTGGCGGCACGACCCCAGCCATCGGCGCAACGTGGAGTACCGCACCCCGGCGTTGCGCGACAGCGTCCCGCCGCTGTTTCCCGAGAAGCCCTCTCGCGTGTCGCCCAGCGTCCAGCCCTCGCGCGTTCCCGATACACGCCCGCTTCCCGAGACCCGCCCGGTTCCGGATGCGCGCCCGATGCCCGACAGCCGCCCGCTGCCGCGCCAGCAGGTGCCGGTCAAGCCGCCCGCCGTCGCGCCCGAGCGCACGCTTCCGCGGCAATCGCTGCCGGCCGCGCCGCAGCCCGCGCCCCGCCAGTACGCCCCGCCGGCGGCACCGCTTCCGCAGGTCGCGCCGCGGCAACCCGTCCCGCAGCAGATGGTGCCGCGCCAGCCCTCGCAGCCGCAGTACCAGCAGCGCGCGCCGCAGCCGCAGCCCCAGCGCGAAATCCGCCAGGGCGGGCAGTCGGGCGGCTCGCCCCGGCAGTCCTGGCCGGCCCAATAGACTAGACTCGACCGGCATGACGAACCCTGCCGCAATCTTCGAAGCCGGCGACCTCCGGCTGAGGTCGGGCGCCACCTATCGTGGCGCGCGGCTCTCCTACCGCACCTACGGCAAGCTCTCGCCGGCGCGCGACAACGTCGTGCTCTACCCCACTTCGTATTCGGCGCAGCACCTGGACACCGAGTGGCTGATCGAGCCCGACGGCATCCTCGACCCGACGCGCTGGTTCGTCGTGATCCCGGACATGTTCGGCAACGGACTGTCGTCCTCGCCGAGCAACACCGCCCCGCCCTGGGACGGCAGCCGCTATCCGCATTTCAGCATCCTCGACAACGTCCGCGTCCAGCGCCGGCTGCTGCGCGAGGTGTTCGGCGTGGAGCGGCTGAAGATGGTCTACGGCTGGTCGATGGGCGGCATGCAGGCCTACCAGTGGGCGGCCAGCTTCCCGGACGAGGTCGAGCGGATCGCGGTGGTCTGCGGTGCGGCGCGCTGCGCCCGGCACAACTACGTGTTCCTCGTAGGCGTGAAGGCGGCGCTGACCGCCGACCCGGCCTGGCGCGACGGGCGCTTCGAGCGCAAGCCCGAGCGCGGGCTGCGGGCCATGGGCCGGGTCTACGCCGGCTGGGCCATGTCGCAGGCCTTCTACCGCGACGAGCTGTGGCGGCAGATCGGCTTTTCGTCGCTCGAGGACTACCTGGTGGGCGGCTGGGAGGGCAACTTCCTGCGCCGGCACGCCGAAGACCTGCTGGCCCAGATCCACACCTGGCAGCACTTCAGCATCGCCGACGATCCGGCCTACGGGGGCGACTTCGAGGCCGCGCTGCGCGCGATCCGGGCCGAGGTGCTGCTGATGCCCGGCCGCACCGACCTCTACTTCCGGGTCGAGGACAACGCCGACGAGCTGCCCCGGCTCGCGCGCGGCCGGCTGGCCCCGATCGAGTCCGACTGGGGCCACCGCGCCGGCAACCCGGTGCACCGGGGCGCCGACTGGGCCTTCATCCGCGAGCAGATCCGGGCCCTGCTCGAACGCTGAGGATTCAGCCCGCCTTCGCGGCCTCGGCCGCGCCCTCCGGCTCGATCTCGCCGCCCAGCGCCTCGAGCAGGTCGGGAACGAGCCGGCCGAGCTCGGCCGTGGCGATCGCCACGTCGGCGTCGAAGCCGTCGTCTTCCTCGCCGCCGCCCGCCTGGCCGGCGGCCGCCTCGAGCACCACGTCGAGGATCTCGATCCGCCTGAGCACGAGGCTGGCGTCGAGCACGAAGGACACCCGGTCCTGCCAGGTCATCGCGAGCTTCGTGGCCACCTTGCCCTGCTCGATGTGCGCGACGATCTCGTCGATGTCCAGCGGGTGGCGGGCGTAGCGCACCGTGGCCTTGTCGCCGGCGGGGGCCGGCGCGGCGCCCTCAAGCGCCACCTGCGACTCGCCGGCGCCGGCCTGCTTGAGCTCGCACTCGCGGTCGATCGAGAACCCTGCCGGAGGCTCGCGCTCGGCCAGCCAGGTCGACATCGCGGTCGACGGCGACCTCCCGGTCTTCACCAGGCTGGCGGGCAGCTCGGCCGCCATGTCGCGGAAGGCCTCCATCAGCGCGCCGACCGCCTCGTCGGCCTTGGCGGCGCTGCCGGCGCCCACCAGCATGAGCCGGGCCTTCGGATCGATCCAGATCCGCGTGGTCGAGAACTTGCTGAAGGCGCGCGGCAGCAGGTCGATCACCACCTCCTCCTTCAGCTCCTTGCGCTGCTTGCCGCGCGGCCGGCTGCCGGTCTCCTGCTCGATGCGCCGCAGCCGGTCCTCGAGCGCGTCATTGACTGCCGAACCCGGCACCGCGCGCACCTCGGTGCGCAGGCTCAGCACCAGCTGACCGCCCACCGACTCGGCCAGCGCGCCGTGCTCCCTGCCGCGCGGCTCGACCCAGCCGGCCGAGCGTGGCTCGGTCGGGCTGCAGGGCGCGAAGCGCGCGCGGTCGAGCGCCTCCTCGAGCGCTTCGAGCGAGGGCGGCTCCCAGCCGGGAGCGATGCGATAGACGATGGCGGACTTGAACATGACCCTGCGGATTGCGTTGAATTCGGGAGCGGGAGACTAACCGAAAGCGCGGCGGCGCGCGGAATCGCTCGAACCGGAACGCCCGGAAGACCGATCGGAACGCGGAGCCAACCGATGCCACGGTCGCGCCCCGATAATCGTCCGCATCATGAAGGGCTTCTACGGCTGGCGCATGGTGATCGCGGGCTCCGCGCTGCAGTTCCTGCAGGGCGGCCTGATGATGCAGGCATTCGGCGCCTACGTGGCGGTTCTCACGACCGAGCGCGGCTGGAGCAAGACCGCGCTGTCGGGCGCCGCCGCGCTGCAGTCGGTCGAGAGCGCGCTGATCGGCCCGGCGCTGGGCTGGCTGGTGGACCGCGTCGGCGAGCACCGTCTCATCCAGCTTGGCATCGTGATCTTCGGGCTGGGCCTGATCGCCATGGGCTCGGTCGACACGCTGGCCGGCTTCTATGGCGCCGTCCTGCTGGTTGCGCTGGGCAGCAGCCTGGCCGGCTACTTCACGATCAACATCGCGCTGATCCACTGGTTCGAGCGGCAGCGAGCCCGCGCGCTGTCCAGCGCGGGATTGGGCCTCGCGCTGGGCGGCCTGTTCGTTCCGGTGGTGGCGGCTTCCATCACCGCGTTCGGCTGGCGCGCCACCGCGATCGGCTCGGGCGTGCTCGCGATCGCCATCGGCTGGCCGCTCGCGCGGGTCTTCCGGGGCCGCCCCGACGCGCTGGGCATGAGGATCGACGGCGCCTCGGCCCAGACGGCCGCGGCGACCGATGCCCCCGCGCCGACCCACACCGACGTGACCCCGGGGCTGACAGCGCGCCAGGCCCTGCGCACCGGGGCCTTCTGGCTGCTGTCGGCCGGCCACGGCATCGCGCTGTTCGCGGTCACCAGCGTGAACGTGCACGCGATCACCCACATCAAGGAAGGCCTGGGCTACTCGGTGGCGCAGGCCTCGCTGGTGATCACGCTGATGACCGGCGCGCAGATCGGCGGCGTGCTGCTCGGCATGGCGGTGGGCGACCGCTACGACAAGCGCTGGATCTGCGCCGCCTGCATGCTGGGCCACGGCTTCGGCCTGCTGATGCTCACCTACGCGAGCGGCAGCGCGATGCTCGCCGCCTTCGCGCTGCTGCACGGCATGGCCTGGGGGCTGCGCGGGCCGCTGATGCAGGCGATCCGGGCCGACTACTTCGGCCGCCGCTCGATCGGCATGATCATGGGGCTGTCGTCGGTGGTCATCGCGGTCGGCCAGGTCGGCGGCCCGCTGGTGGCTGGCGCATTCGCCGACCTTACCGGAGACTATCGCCTCGGCTACACGCTGCTGGCGGTGCTGGCGCTGGGCGGCTCCTTCGCCTTCCTGCTGGCCAGGCCGCCGGTGCTGCCCGGCCCGACGTCTGCCGAAATGCCGGCCGCACGCTGAAGCGGCAGCCGCTCACAGGAGGAGACCCGCCATGAAGCTTCCGGCCCTCGTTCTCGCGCTCGGCCTGCTCGCCGGATGCGCGGCCGGCGGACGGCACGATGCCGCCTCCGGCCCCACGGCCTGCCCGCCGGCCTACAACGGCTGCTTTGCCGACTGACCGACTGCACCACGAATCGACATGAGCACAGCCTTCGGATTCGCCTGCGAGAAGCGCCCCGCGATCGGCACGCGGGGCATGGTCGTGACCAACCACCCGCTGGCCTCGGCCGCCGGGGCCGAGATGCTGGCTGCCGGCGGGAATGCGATCGACGCGGCCGTGGCGGCGCTGTTCACGCTGAGCGTCGTCGAACCGATGATGGTGGGCATCTTTGGCGGTGGCATCGCGCACCTGCGCCTTGCCGATGGCCGTCACCGCATCATCGACGGCCTGAGCTGCGCCCCCGGCGCCGCGCGCGCCGACAGCTACCGGCCGGTGTCGGACCGCATGCCCGACTACATGGAGACCGAAGGCCGCGAGAACGCGGTCGGCGCGAAGTCGGTGGCGGTGCCGGGCAACCTGCTCGGCTGGTGCGAGGCCGCGCGGCGCC
>MEEC01000063.1 GCA_001724315.1 Lautropia sp. SCN 70-15
GAGCGGGCGGGAGCACTTCCTGGAGCATGGGCAACACGCTCTGGCGGATCATCTTCTGCTCGTCTGTCAGTCCGAATTCGGTGTTCTTCATCAGTTGACTCTCAGTCTTCCGGTCTTGCGAATTGCCGTTTGATTCCGTTTCGCTTGGATCGGTGGCCCTGTCAGCAGTTCGACGATTGCAGGGCGGCAGTCGTGTCCGAGCCGTCCGGTGTCGCGTTGGCGCCGAACGCGCCGGCTTCGGCCATGCTGCGAATCGATGCCTCATCAAGGTTCAGCCAATCGACCAGCACGCGATTGGTGTGCTCGCCGATCCTCGGGGCGAGGACAGGATCGGCGAGAGGCGTGTCGGAGTAACGGATCGGCAGCGACACGTTGGGAACCCAACCGAGCTCCGGATGGGGAACACGCGTCACGAGTGCGCGTTCGCGCGCTTCAGGAGAACGGATGGCCTCGGCGACCGTCCGCAAGACGCCGCAGGGTATGCCCGCTTCGCGCAGGCGTTCCTGCCAATGCGACCACGGCTCCCTTCCGAAGACTTCTTGCAGCATCGCGAACACCTCCTCGCGACGCTCCAGTCGATCTTTGTTCGTCGCGTATGCAGGATCCGAGGCCAGATGAGGGAGACCGACAACTTGAGTCACCAACCGGCGGAAGATCTGCGTGTTTCCGCTGTTGATCAGGAATGGCCGGTCCTGCGCGTAGAAGACGCCGGACGGGCAGCTGTCGGGGCTCGTGTTCCCCGGCCGCACGGGCTCCTTGCCGCTGAAGAGCTGCTGAAGTGGCGCGTAGCCCGTCATCAACACGGCGTTGTCGAACAAGGCAACTTCCACGGACTGCCCTTTGCCGGTCCTCGTTCGGGCAAACAGCGCGCCGAGAATGGCGTTGCAGGCCATCATCGCAGTGCTGATGTCCATCACTGGGGACAAGGCCCGAACGCCTTCACGATCCGGGTATCCATTCATCGAAATGAACCCGCTCTCGGCTTGCGCGATTGGATCGAAGCCGAGGCGGTCGGCAAATCTGCCGTCGCGACCATATGCCGACACCGAGCAGAAGATGAGCCGTGGGTTGTCTATGAGGCAACTCTCGTAGTCGAGGCCCAAGCGCTTCATCACGCCCGTCGAGAAGTTCTCCACAACGACATCGGCCTTTGCAATCAGGGCCCGTGCAGCCGCCAGCCCCTCCGGTGACTTGAGATTCAGCGCGATGCTGCGCTTGTTCCGGTTGCACCAAACGAATGGCGCGCCGCCTTCGAATGCGGGCTCCATCGGGGGGTACTGTCGGAAATCGTCGCCCCGTTGGGGCGCTTCGATCTTCACGACCTCGGCGCCCATGTCCGCGAGGATTGTCGTGGCAAACGGCCCGGCAATGTAGTGCGTGAAGTCGACTATCCGGATTCCCTGCAAGGCCAATTCCGCACCGGCCGGCCGTGGCTGGTGCTCGGGGAAATCGGCGATCAATTCGTCGATGCGTGCTTTCAGGCCGACGCTTGGCTGCGAACTGCTCATCTCAAAGGTACCTGGGAGTGATTTCAGGGCTGCTTTGCCGATGCGGCGGCGAAGTTCGCCGTCCGCTTCTCGACGGCCGCTGCCAGCCCTTCCTTGAACTCGGGGTTGGCCATCGCCAGTGCCTGTCCCAGGCCTTCGAATGCGAACATGTCCGACAGCGAAGTCTCGAAGCTGCGTGCCATCAGTATCTTGGCGAGCCCCATGACCTCTGCTGGGCCGTTCGCCAGGCGATGCGCCTCCTTGAGGCTCGCGTCCAGGATCTCGGCGTCCGGTACGACGCGGGACACCAGACCCAGCTCGGCGGCTTCGTCGGCCGTCATCGAGGCCCCCGCGAAAAGAAAGTTCTTCGCGCGTGCCATTCCGATGAGTCGTGGCAGGTGGTACATCATGCCAATGTCGGGAATCGCTCCGAGCCTGAAGAAGCCAGACATGAATTTGGCGCCCTGCGCAGCAATCAGCACGTCGCCGCTCAGCGCCAATCCCATGCCGCCGCCGACCGCATGCCCGTTCACCCCGACGACCACCGGCTTGTCGAGGGTGATCAGCGGAACGAGCCAGCGACTCAGCGCCCGGAATCGACGATGGGTCGACCACGCGTCGCTGGACGACTGCAACATTCGGAAGTCGCCCCCCGAGCAGAATGACGGCCCCTCTCCGGTCAGAAGGACTGACCGGACGGACTCGTCCCTCGACGCAGAATCGACGATCGCGCCGAGTTCCTCGCGCATCTCCATCGACAAGGAATTCCGGTTCTCCGGCGAGTTCAGTTTGATGATCAAAACTGGGCCGTCTTTCTCGGTCTTCACGAGCGGGGTTGTCATCGGCAACGTTCTCCTGTCCTAAATTGGGGGCAATTCCTGGCTCAATGCTTCGAGCAAGTTTGGTGCCAGCTGTCCGTGGGGCCGCGAGCCGAGTGGTCCGACAAGGCCTCTGGCGATGTTGACGACGCCCCGTGTCGCCGGCTGTGCGACATCGTTGGGCGGCGCTTCACCTGGCGGCCGAATGGGTGAGGTGACTGCGACTCCGGCTTTCGGGTCTTGGAGGCGCGTGTCGTTGGCAAGGACAGAGCGTGTGCGCTGCCGACAAGGCGGGGGCGTTTCGAACGGGAGTTTGCGGGATCCTGTTCGCGGTTGTCCTGACAGGCTGCCTGCCCCTCGAGATCTGGCATGTCGCTTGCTTCTCATCGCGGCAGGGTGACACATTGACACCACTTCACGGAGTTGAACGATGACGAACAGAGCATTGGGTTGTGCCGCAATGGCGCTTGCCTTCACGGCCCCCTTCGGCATTGCCACCGCCCAGGTGTCCGACGACGTCGTGAAGATCGGCGTTCTGGTCGACATGTCCGGCGTGTATTCCGCCAACGGCGGCCCGGGCGCGGTGATGGGCGTGCGGATGGCCATCGAGGACTTCGGCGGCAAGGTGCTTGGCAAGCCGATCGAGATGGTGTCGGCCGACTACCAGAACAAGGTCGACATCGCGTCGGCCAGGGCGCGCGAGTGGTACGACGCGGACAAGGTCGACATGATCATCGAGTCGACCGACTCGGCCTCGGCAATCGCGCTGCAGAACCTCGGGCGCGACAAGAAGAAGATCTCCATTTTCGCGGGATCGGCGACCTCGGCGCTGACCAACAAGGAATGCTCGCCCTACGGCATTCACTACGTCTATGACACCTACGCCCTCGCCACCGGCACGGGCCGGGCGATCATGGAGGAGGGTGGCAAGGAGTGGTACTTCCTGACCGCGGACTACGCGTTCGGGCATTCGCTCGAGCGCGACACGGTCAACGTGATCAACGAGATGGGCGGCAAGGTCGTGGGCAGCGTCCGGCATCCCTTGTCCACCCAGGACTTCTCCTCCTTCCTGCTGCAGGCGGCGGGTTCGTCGGCCAAGGTGATCGGCTTCGCGAACGCAGGCCGCGACACGCAGAACTCGGTTCGACAGGCTGCGGAGTTCGGGCTCGCCAAGAGCGGGAAGACGCTCGCCACCTTGCTCATCTTCGACACCGACCTCAAGGGCATGGGTCTGGAGGTGTCGCAGGGCCTGCAGTTCACCACGGGCTTCTACTGGGATCGCACCGAAGAGACCCGCGCCTGGGCGAAGCGCTTCTACGAGCGGCAGAAGGCCATGCCGACCATGATCCAGGCCGGCGCCTATTCGGCGATCATGCATTACCTGAAGGCGGTCGAGGCCACCGGCACCGATGCCAGCGAGCCGGTCATCAGGAAGATGAAGGACACTCCGATCAACGATTTCTTCGCGCAGGGCGGCAAGATTCGCGAGGATGGGCGGATGGTCCACGACATGTACCTGGCCGAAGCAAAGAAGCCGTCGGAGTCCAAGGGAGAGTGGGATCTTCTCAAGATCAAGAGGACCATTCCCGGCGACCTGGCCTTCCAGCCGATGAGCGCCGGCAGCTGCCCGCTCGTCAAGAAGTGATCGGTTGGGGCCATTGGCCGCGCACCAGGAGCTGATTCGTTGAAAGCAGGGGCAAGCGAACTTGTTTCGATGCAGGTCGACGCCGAGCCGGAGCTGGCGCAAAAGCGCTACTTCGGCATCGACGTGCCCTTCATGGAGCACATCGGTCTTCGGCCGGAGCTGCTCGAGGACGGGCATTGCCGGACCTCCCTCGCTTGGCAGCCGGAGCTGGTGAACAGTCGCGGCGACATCCACGGCGGCTCCATGATGAGTGCGTTCGATTTCACGCTCAGTGCGGCCGCGCGGTCCCACGACCCCTTGCGGTTGGGTGCGATCACGGTGGACATGACCACCCATTTCTACGAACCCGCCCGCACCGCGCTGATCGTCGACGCTCGCTGCGTGCGTCGCGGCCGCTCGATGGCCTTCTGCGAGGGCGAGATTCACGACGAGTCTGGCAAGCTGGTCGCGGTCGCGCGGGCGGTGTTCAAGCTGGTGCCCTTGCGCGCGCCGGGGCAATGATGGCGGACGAAGGGAAGACGCTTCGCGCGGCGATCGCCGGCGCCGGCAGCATCGGCGTCGCCTTCGCGGTCGTGTTCGCGCGAGCGGGGTGGCCGGTCGCGCTGTTCGATCCGGATCCGGCCAGGCGCTCCGCGGTCCTGCGCGAGTTACGCGAGCGCCTGGACGATCTCGACGCCTTCCGCCTGCTCGCGGAGCCTCCGGCGGTCATGGCGAGTCGTGTCGCAGTGTCGGATTCGCTGGCCGAAGTGGCCGCCGGCGCGGCGCTCGTGCTGGAGTGCGCGCCCGAGCAGGTCGAGCTCAAGCGCGAGCTGTTCGCGGCGATCGACGCAGCAGCGCCGCCGGAAGCCGTGGTCGCCAGCGCCAGCTCCTTCCTGCCCGCGTCGTCCTACGCTGGCGAGCTGCCGGGGCGCGGGCGATGCCTGGTCGCGCATCCGGGCAATCCGCCCTACCTCATACCGGTCATCGAGATCGTCCCAGCGCCCTTTACAGAGCCTGCGGTCGTCGAGCGTGCCGAGCGGTTGTTCAGGAGCGCCGGCCTGTCTCCGATCAGGGTCCGCAAGGAAGTCGAGGGCTTCGTCTTCAATCGGCTGCAGGGGGCGGTACTGCGCGAAGCCTATTGCCTCGTTCGCGACGGTGTCGCGTCGGTGGAGGACATCGACACGGTCATGCGCGACGGGCTGGGGCTGCGCTGGAACTTCATCGGCCCTTTCGAGACCGTCGACCTGAACACGCGCGGCGGCATTGCGTCGCACGCGTCAAAGATGGGCCCGTCCTACGAGCGGATGGGCGCCGAGCGCGGCCAGCACGATCCCTGGACTCCCGAGCTCGTCGGCAAGGTGGCGGCGCAGCGGCGTGCCGCGCTGCCGCTCGATCAGTGGGACGCGAGGGTGCGCTGGCGCGACAGGATGCTGATGCGGCTGGTTCGGCACCGGAAGGAGGGGGGCGAGCCCTGGCCTCCGGGCGCCCCGCCCGAGGGGTAGGGACCGGGCGAGGGGCCGGTTCCGGATCGGCTCGCCGCCCCGGCCAGCCCCCGCTATGCCGGATCGGCGAGCGACACCGCCTCTACGCCGTCCGGCAACGCCACGCGCCGGTACTGCTCCATGACCGCCGGATCGTGCCCGGGAACGATGTGCGCCGGGCTGTCGGCCAGCGCCTCGATGCGCTCGTAACCGGCCAGCATCTGCCCCATGTCCGCAACGATCGGGAACGGCGAGCGCGCCTGCAGGTTCTCCAGATAGTGCGCCGCATCCGAGGCGAGCACGACCTGGCCTCGCCGGGTCTTCACGCGGACCACTTGCAGGCCCATCGTGTGGCCGCCGATCAGGTGCACCGACAGGCCTGGCATCAGCTCGTAGTCGCCGTCGTGGAACTCGAGGCGATCGGCGTGCAGCAGCCGGACCAGGTCGCAGACGTCGTCGACGCAATAGGCGTGGCGGAACACGCGGTGCCGCATGTAGCGGCCGGTCGCGAAGCCCATCTCCCGTTCCTGCAGATGGAAGCGGGCCTGCGGCAGCAGGGGCAGGTTCCCGGCGTGGTCGTAGTGAGCGTGCGTGACGACGACGTTGCCGACCTGTTCGGGCGCGAGGCCGAAGGCCGCGAGCGCGCCGATCGGGCAGCGCAGGAACTGGCGCTTGCGCGCGGCGGCCGCCTGCGCGTCGAAGCCGGTGTCCACCAGCACCGCCGTGGACCCCTTGCGGAGCAGCCAGACGAAGTAGTCCATTCGCCCGGGCGCGTCATGCAGGTCATGGAAGATGAAGTTCTCGATCCGCCGCCGCTCGACGGTGGCGTAGCGGATCGCATAGGCTTCCCAGATGTCGTCGCTCATCGCAGTCTCGGCTGGTCTGCTCGCAGGCCGGGCTAGCCGGCGGGCTGCCCGCCCTCGCGGGCGTAGCGGTAGAAGGCGGTGTGGTCGGCGCCCTTGCCGAGCGCCTGGTCCGCGCCCTCCCACAGTTGCACGCAGCGCTCGGCGAGCCCCTTGCTTGCGTCGACGCCGTCCATCAGCGACAGCGCGGTCTGAAGGTCCTTGCGCATCAGGGCCAGCGCAAAGCCCGAGTCGAAGCGGCCGCTCAGCATGAACGCCTCGACCTTGTTCTCGGTCGTGTTGTTCTTGCCGGTCGACGCGTCGAACACTCGGTTCGCGACGGAGGGGTCGATGCCGAAGCGCTGCGCCGCGTCGAGCGCCTCGCACACGGCGGCCAGGCCGGCGGCCGAAACGTAGTTGTTCAGGGCCTTGATCGCGTGGCCGCTGCCGCTGCCGCCCACGTGAATCAAGGTCTTGCCCAGGGCGGACAGCACCGGCATCGCGCGCGCCACCGGCTCGGCTTCGCCGCCGATCATGATGGCCAGAGAAGCCGACACCGCGCGCTTCACGCCTCCCGAAACGGGGGCATCGACCAGCGCGACGCCGAGCGAGGCGAGCCGGCGCGCGTTCTCGCGCGTGTTCATCGGATTCGAGGAGCCCATATCGATCAGCAGCGTGCCGCGCGCCAGTCGGGCGGCGAAGCCGTCGTCCCACAGCAGCCGGTCGACGATCCTCGAGTCGGGAAGCATCAGCACGACGGTGGCGGCCCGCTTCGCGAGCTCGGCGGCGGACTCGGCGGCCGACACCTTGGGCAGCGTCGCCGCTTCGGCCAGGGCGCGCGCGTCGAGATCGAAGGCGAGGACCGGAAAGCCGGCGCGGCCGAGGTTCTCGACCATCGGCCGGCCCATCTGGCCCAGGCCGATGAAGCCGACGGTCTGGGTCGCTTGGGTCACTGTTGGCCCTCCGCTTCCTTCAGCGCCTCGCGGGCCGTGCGGAAGCCGTCGATCGCCGCCGGCACGCCGCAGTAGATCGCGACCTGCAACAGCACCTCCTTGATCTCGTCCTTGGTGACGCCGTTGCGCAGCGCGCCGCGCACGTGCAGCTTCAGCTCGTGCGGACGGTTGAGCGCGCTGAGCATGGCCAGGTTGAGCATGCTGCGCGTGCGACGGTCGAGGCCGGGGCGGTTCCACACGTCGCCCCAGCAGTACTGGGTGACCAGTTCCTGCATCGGCCGGTTGAAGTCGTCGGCGCTCTGGATCGACTTGTCGACGTACTCGGCGCCCAGCACTTCGCGACGCGTTGCGAGGCCTTTCTCGAACAGTTCCTTGTTCATCTCTCTCTCCGGGTTGGTCTGGAAGCTTGGGGAAGGGCGGCTTCGGCCAGAAGCGGCAGCGCCGCGTCGCGCGCGCGGCGGACGTGCAGGCGGCTCGCGTGTTCCGCGCGCGGCGGATCGGCGGCACGGATCGCGTCGACGATCTCGGCGATCTCGGCAATGCTTTCGGGCAGCCGGCCGGGCCGGGTGAAGGACGTGCGACGCAGCAAGGCGATCCTTGCGAGCAGCGTGTCCATGATTCCCGCCAGCGTGGCGTTGCCGGCGCCGTCGAACAGCGCGCGATAGAAGTCGGCCTTCAGCGAGGCGAGCACGACCGGATCGCCGCGCTCCGGGACGACGGAACGGAGTCCGTCGAGCGCCCGCGCCATCCGGGCCAGCGCCTGCGGATCGGGCCGTTCGGCCATGCTCCGGGCGGCGAGCCCCTCGAGCACTTCGCGCACCGAATAGATCTCGCGGGCTTGCGCGACCGAGATCCGGGCCACCGACGGCCCCCGATGCGGGACGATGTCGACGAGCCCCTGGGATTCGAGGCTGCGCAGGGCCTCGCGCAGCGAGCCGCGGCTGACGTCCAGCGCCTCGCAGAGCTCGCGCTCGACCAGGCGCTCGCCCGGCGCCAGGCGCCCGTCGACGATCGCCGAGCGCACCGCGGCGAGGGCACGCTCGCGGATCGTTTCGCGGTCGACGGCTGCAAGGGCTGCGCCCATCACACTCTCATGCAATCCAAATTTGTAGGATTGTAGGACAATCCATGCCGATTCGCAGCGTCCGTCGCTCTCCGCGGCGCGTGCCGGCCGCCCGGCAAGGGTTTGGCCTTTCGCGCGCATCGCGTCTAAACTTGGCCTCCCGGGTTAGTCCACCCGGTAGTCCACCCCGGTCGTTCACCCCCGGGTTCCAGCCAGTCCACACGAGGCGACCATGAGCATCACGGTCAACGTGCACGAAGCCAAGACGCACTTTTCGCGTCTGCTCGAGCAGGCGCACGCCGGCGAGGAGATCATCGTCGCCAAGGCGGGCAAGCCCTACGCGCGCCTCGTTCCGCTCGCGCCTGCCGCGGGTCGCAGGCAACCCGGCCGGCTGAAGGGGCGGGTGGACGACGCCTTTTTCGAAACCCTGCCGGAGGAAGAGCTCGACGCGTGGGAGCGCGGTTAGTGCGCTTGCTGCTCGACACGCATGCGCTGCTGTGGTGGCTCACCGATGACGACAGGCTGAGCGAGGCGGCGCGCGCCGCGATCTCGCAGGAGAGCAATCCGGTCTTCGTCAGCGCGGCAAGCGCTTGGGAGATTGCCACCAAGGCCCGGATCGGCAAGCTGTCGGGCGTGCCGGGCCTGGTGGAGCGCTTCGCCGAACTGGTCGCCGCCGAAGGCTTCACGCCCCTGCCGATCGCGCAGTCCCACGCCTTGCGCGCCGGCGGCTACGCGCTGGCGCATCGCGACCCGTTCGACCGCATGCTCGCGGCCCAGAGCGAAGTCGAGGCGCTGGTGCTCGTGACGCGCGACCCGGTGTTCGCCGACTTCGGCAGCGTCACGCTCTGGTAGACGACTTTCAGGAAATCAACCCATGGCATTGTTCGGCAGAAACAAACCGGTCGTCTTCGACCCCTACGGCTCGAGTCGCCGCTCGGGCTTCCCGATCCCGCGCTGGCTGCTCATCCTGATGCTGGGCATCGTGCTGGGGGCCGGCGGCCTGTTCTATGCCGAGGAGAACTACCTGCCGCCGCGGCTCACGCCCGCCGAATCGCAGCGGCTGCAGGCCCACGCGGCCCAGCTCGAGGCCGAGCGCCAGCGCCTGCAGGCCGAGCTCGACAAGACCACCGCAGAGGCGCGGGCCGCGGCCGACACCGCCGCCAAGCAGATCGCCTCGACCCAGGCCGAGAACAAGAAGCTCTCGAGCGAGCTCGCCGCGGCGCGCGAGTCGGTGGCGCCGCTGCAGCGCGACCTGGCCCTGTTCGCCGAGATCCTGCCGCCCGATCCGCGCGGCGGCGCGGTGGCGGTGCGCGCGGCCAACTTCGCGAACGACGCCGGCCAGCTCGACTACCACGTGCTGCTGACCCGCGACCAGAAGGACAACAAGGCCTTCGAGGGCGTGGTCGAGCTGGTGGTGGCGGGCAGCCGCGGCGGCCGCGCCGAGACGATCACGCTCGATCCCTTGCCGCTCAAGCTCGAGCGCTACCGTCACCTGCAGGGCAAGCTGCCGCTGCCGCCCGGTTTCGAGGGACGGCAGGTCACGGTCCGGGTGCTCGACCGTGCCGGGGGCCGTCAGCTGGGGATGCGCGTGCTCTACGTGCGCTGAGCGGCGCCGAGGGCGGCGACTGCCGCCGCCACGCCCGGGCCCACCGGAATCCCCAGCGCCCTGAGCGCGGCCTCGATGCCGCCCAGCGCGCCCAGGATCGTGGCCTCGTTCTGGTCGCCCAGGTGTCCGATGCGGAAGGCCTTGCCGGCCAGGGGCCCCAGCCCGCCGGCGGCCGCCACCTGGAAGCGCTCGCGCGCCAGGCTGCGGATGGCTTCGGGTTCCACGCCCTCGGCCACCGAGATCGTGGTCACCGACACCGAGCGCGCCTGCGGCACCTTGCAGAAGAAGTCGATGGCGCCGCCCTCGCTCCACGCAGCCACGGCCGCGTGAACCGCGCCGGCCAGCCGCGCGTGGCGCGCGAGCACCTGCTCGACGCCCTCGCGGAAGATCAGGGCCAGCGACGCTTCCAGCCCCATCAGCATCTGCTGCGGCGGCGTGCCGCAGAACTTGCGGTAGCCGATCGCGTCGCGCCGGCGCCGCCAGTCCCAGTAGAAGCGCGGCGTGGGATTGGCCCGCGCCACCGCCTCGGCCCGGGGACCCACCGCCACGAAGCCCAGTCCCGCCGGCAGCATCAGCCCCTTCTGCGAGGCGCCGATGGTCACGTCGGCGCGCAGCGCCCGCATCGAGTAGGGCGCGGCGCCCAGCGAGGCCACCACGTCGACCACCATCAGCGCCGGGTGGCCGGCCGCGTCGATGGCCGCGCGGATCGCGGCAAGGTCGTTGCTCACGCTGCTCGCGGTGTCGGTGTGCACCACGAACACCGCCGAGATCTCGCCGGCCGTGTCGGCGCGCAGCACGTCTTCCACCGCCTGTGGGTCGATCGGGTAGCCGGGCCGCCAGGGCACGCGCACCACCTTGCGATCCAGCGCCTCGGTCTGGATCGCCCACGACTCCGAGAAGTGGCCGGTGCCCGGCACCAGCACGGCCCGGCCGGGCGCGACCAGGTTGGCGATGGTCGCTTCCCAGGCGCCGTGGCCGTTCGCGGCGTACTGGTAGATGTCGCAGCCGGGCGCGTCGAGCAGCGCCAGCAGGCCCGTCTCGCAGGCCTCGATGATCCGGTCCAGCCGCGGGTCGGCCAGGTCCATCGACTGCCGGTGCATTGCCGCCAGCACCTCGTCGGGAATCGGCGTGGGGCCGGGCGAGTGCAGCAGGCGCTGGCCGGGAATGCGGGCGGCGGCCCCGCTTCCGGCGGCGGCCGGAGAAGTCGGTGCGGTCGGTGCGAACGGGCTGGCGAACGAAGACGGGACGTTCATCGGGCGTGGCTTGCGGGGATGGATTGCGCCTGAGCGGGATGGCCCGCCTTCAGGCGAGCTGGACGATCTGGTTGAGCCGTTCGCAGACCTCGCGAAACAGTGGGTCGTCGAGCCGGCCCAGCGGGTGCGGGCTCGCGCCGCGCACCCGCCAGTCGAAGGACTTGGGCTGGTGGCAGAGGACATAGCTGGTGCGGCCGGCCTTGCGCCCGACCGCCTTGCCGACCGGCACCGCGAACGGATTGTCGGCGTTCCACTCGGCAGTGGTCATCGGCAGGCCGATCACCAGCGAGGTCCTCGCATTGAAGATCCGCGGCGACAGGACCAGGAAGGGATGGATGTCCTTCATCTCCCGGCCGGCTTGCGGGTTGCAGTCGATCCAGACGACGTCCTGCCGCTCCGGCGTCCAGAGGTAGCGCGCCGCGCGCGGCGGCTCCTTGGCGGCGGCGGGTGCGCGAGGCATGGCGGGCGGCGAAGGGCGGCTGATGGCGGCGCAGTGCGGCTGCGCTTACCAGCGCTCGGCGCCCAGCGGG
>MEEC01000064.1 GCA_001724315.1 Lautropia sp. SCN 70-15
CTCGAGGTCGCGCGGCTGCTCACCGGCTCGATCGCCGCGGCAATCATTCCGCTGTCGATGGCCTGGGTGGGCGACACGGTGCCCTACGAGCGGCGGCAGGCGACCCTCGCGAAGTTCCTGAACGGCACTATCCTGGGCCTGATCCTGGGCCAGGCCATGGGCGGGCTGCTGGCCGACACGCTGGGCTGGCGATCGGCCTTCGTGCTGCTGGCGGTGATCTTCGCGATGGCGGGGTGGAAGCTGCGGGCAGTGGTGCGCGCGGGGGCGTCGGCCGCACGCTCGTCGGAAACTCCCACCGCGCAGGGCTCGACGACGGCCGCCACGGCGGCGCAAGCCGCGCCAATCGAGCCCCCGCCCGCCGGCGCGCTCGCCCGTTACGCGCTCGTGCTGGGCGTGCCCTGGGCCCGAGTGATCCTCGCCATCGTGGCCGTGGAGGGCCTGCTGGCCTTCGGCGCGCTGGCCTTCATTCCCACCTCCCTGCACGAGCGGGCGGGACTGCCCATCTGGCTCGCTGGCGCCACGGTGGCGGCCTTCGGCCTGGGCGGCTTCGCCTACACGCTCACCGCGGCGCGACTCGTTCGCCGCTTCGGCGAATCGGGCCTGGCGATCGGGGGCGGCGCGGTCCTCGCTGCCGGCTTCGGGCTGATCGCCGCGGCGCCGGGCTTCCTGTCGGGTGCGATCGCCTGCATGCTGATCGGGCTGGGCTACCACATGCTGCACAACACGCTGCAGACGAACGCCACGCAGATGGCGCCCACGGTGCGCGGCACTGCAGTGGCGCTGTTCGCGATGAGCCTGTTCCTGGGGCAGTCGGTCGGCGTCACGGCGGCGGCTGGCGCCCTGCCCTCGACCGGCTTCGCGCCCTTGTTCGCGGCCACGGCGCTGGGGCTGGCGGCCACCGGGGCCGTGTTCGCGTGGTTGATCGGGCGGCGGCAACAGACGATCCAGGAGAGACATTCATGAGCAAGCACCCCGGCACCGCCGACATCGGCGTGGACCTCGTCGATCACGTTGCGGTCGTCGAGGTCCGCCGCGGACCGCACAACTTCTTCGACATCCCGATGATCGCGGGCCTTGCGGGCATCTTCGAGGCGCTCGAGACCGATCCGGGCTGCCGCGTCATCCTGCTGTGCGCCGAGGGAAAGTCCTTCTGCGCAGGCGCGGATTTCACGACGCGCGACGCCACGCCCGAACAGGCCAGCCCGCGCGGCATCAACCCCATCTACTTCGAAGCCATCCGCCTCTTCGCCTGCACCAAGCCGGTGGTCGGCGCGATCCACGGTCCGGCAATCGGCGGTGGCCTCGGGCTGGCGCTGGTGCCCGACTTCCGCGTGACCTGTCCGGAGGCGCGCTTCTCGGCCAACTTCAACCGGCTCGGCTTCCACCCCGGCTTCGGCCTGTCGTATACGCTGCCGCGCCTCGTCGGCCCGCAGCACGCCGCGATGCTGTTCTACACCGGGCGACGCGTCGGCGGAGAGGAAGCGGCCCGCATCGGCCTGGCCGACGTGCTGGTGCCGCAGGACCAGGTGCGCGCCAAGGCGCTGGAGCTCGCGACCGAGATCGCGATCTCCTCGCCGCTGGCGGTGCAGTCCACCCGCGCCACGCTGCGCGCGGGCCTGGTGGAGCAGGTGCGACTGGCCGTCGCCCGCGAGAGCGTCGAGCAGAACTGGCAGTTCAAGACCGAGGACTTCGCGGAAGGCGTGAAGGCGATGGCCGAGCGGCGGCCGCCGAACTTCCAGGGGCGCTGAGGCGCGGCTAGGAAGCCCGGCGCCGCAGATACAGGTTGTTCGCCACCAGCGCCCCGACCACGATCGCGGCGCCCGCGATCTCCGAGGGCACGAAGCTCGCGCCCTCGGCCGCGCGGAAGGCGAAGGTGACCACCGGCATCAGGTTGAGCAGCAGCATCGCGTTGACCGCGCCGATCTTCTTCGCGCCGAAGTTCCACAGGAACATCGAGATCACCACCCCGACCACCGACACGTAGGCCAGGCGCCAGGTCGCCGCGGGCAGCACTTCCTCGTTCGCGTAGGTGGCGCCGACGAGCCAGGCGATGCCCCAGGCGGCCAGCACCAGCGCGACGGCCGGGCCGCTGGTGAGCGCCGACACGCGGATCGTCGACCAGCCGTGCAGGCGGGTGGTGATCAGCACGTACGACACCCAGGCGGTCGCGGCGCCGAAGGTGAGCAGGTTGCCCAGCACTTCGCCGCGCACCGCGGGCGCGGGGTTCAAGATGGCGTCGCCGCCGCGGGTCACCGCAATGGCCACGCCGGAGAACGCCAGCGCGAGGCACGCCAGCGTGAACGCCGGCGGTCGCTTCTTCCAGATCGCCCAGTCGGCGATCGCGGTCATCGCCGGCTGCAGCCCCAGGATCAGCACCGCGATCTCGGGCCGGGTGCGGGCCAGGCCGGTGATCATCAGCAGGGCCGATGCGCCCATCGCGATGCCGGCCACGATGACGAGTTTCAGGTCGCGCCCCTGCGCGACGAAGGCGCGCAGGCCCTCCAGCCACACGAGCAGCGGAATGAAGCACAGGAAGGCCACGCCGTAGCGCACCACGCTGATCGAGTAGCCGTCGAGCGCGGGAAAGATCCCCTTGGCGATCGGCAGTTGCCCGCCCCAGACCAGCACCGCGAATAGCGCGGCGCCCAGGCCGCGGCCCAGGCCGGAGGGCCCCGTCAGGCCCGACGATCCCGACGCGCCGGCCCCGCTCACGGCGCCAGGATCGCCTGCAGGATCGACTTGGCGACGAAGCCGAGGATGCCGAAGGCGAGCACGAAGAACAGGATGAAGGTGCCGAAACGGCCCGCCTGCGAATCGCGCGCCAGCTTCCAGATGACGAACAGCATGAACAGGATGAACCCGCCCACGCCGAAGGTCATGCCGAACTCGGCGATCTGTTCTTCGGTGTAGCCGAACATCTCAGCGCCCCGCGCGCGGCGTGCCGGCCGGACTCGCCTTGCCGCCCTCCGGCTCGACCAGGTCGCGGTACGCGTGCCAGGTGGCGTGACCCAGCACCGGCAGCACCACCACGAGGCCGACCACGGTGACGAAGCCCAGCAGCGTGAGCGCCATGATCGCGGCGGCCCACACGCCCAGCGAGACCGGGTTCAGGCCCACCGCCGCCACGCTGGTGCGGATGGCGGTGGTGAGCGGCACGGGTCGGTCGACCAGCATGGGCACCGAGACGGCGGTGACCGCGAACACGATCGCCGCGCCCAGGCCGCCCGCCAGGAACCACACGAACAGCCAGGCGTCGCCAGCGGCGAGGAACTGGTGGACGAAGCCTGCGACGCCGCCGGCGCTGGCCGAGCCCGCTGCGCCCGCCGCGGCACTCCCGGCTGCACTCGCGCCGCTTCCGCCAGCAAGCCGCACCAGCATCGACGAGAAGCCCACCCACAGCGTGCCCGCCACCGCGAGCAGCCCGCCGAGCGCCGCGAGCTGCGCGCCGCGCCGTTTCCAGACCGCGATCAGCGCCAGCAGGCCGAACGGCTGCGGCGCCTCGCCGGCTTCGAGCCGGCGGCTCAGCTCGTGAAAGCCGGTGACAAGCACCGGCGCGACGATCACGAAGCCGGTGAAGGCGCCGGCCAGCAGGCCGGAGTCGCGCCAGCCGATGGCCACGATCGCCAGCGCGCCGGCGAGGAACAGCAGGCCGTGCAGCGCGCTGGCCAGCGGCGCGCGAACGAAATCGCGCCAGCCGGCGGCCAGCCAGCCAGCCACGTGGGCAGGCGTGATCTCGCGCAGCGCGGGCAGCGGCGGCGCGCTGCCCGGCCGGGAAGCTCCGGGGGAGGCGGACATCCGGCGCTCGCCCCAGGCCTTACTGGCCTTCGAGGAAGCTCTTCAGCTTGTCGGCGCGGCTCGGGTGGCGCAGCTTGCGCAGCGCCTTGGCCTCGATCTGGCGGATCCGCTCGCGGGTGACGTCGAACTGCTTGCCGACCTCCTCGAGCGTGTGGTCGGTGCTCATCTCGATGCCGAAGCGCATGCGCAGCACCTTGGCCTCGCGCGGGGTGAGCGAGTCCAGCACCTCTTTCACCACGTCGCGCATCGAGCCGTGCAGCGCCGCGTCGGCCGGGGCCAGCGTGGCGGTGTCCTCGATGAAGTCGCCCAGGTGCGAGTCGTCGTCGTCGCCGATCGGGGTTTCCATCGAGATCGGCTCTTTCGCGATCTTGAGGATCTTGCGGATCTTGTCCTCGGGCATTTCCATGCGCGCGGCCAGCGTGGCGGGATCCGGCTCCTGGCCGGTTTCCTGCAGGATCTGGCGGCTGATCCGGTTCATCTTGTTGATCGTCTCGATCATGTGGACCGGGATGCGGATCGTGCGCGCCTGGTCGGCGATGCTGCGCGTGATGGCCTGGCGGATCCACCAGGTGGCATACGTGGAGAACTTGTAGCCGCGCCGGTACTCGAACTTGTCCACCGCCTTCATCAGGCCGATGTTGCCTTCCTGGATCAGGTCGAGGAACTGCAGGCCGCGGTTCGTGTACTTCTTGGCGATGGAGATCACCAGGCGCAGGTTGGCCTCGGTCATCTCGCGCTTGGCGCGGCGGGCCTTGGTCTCGCCGGCCGACATCCGCTTGTTGATCTCTTTCAGGTCCGGCAGCGGCAGCACCACGCGCGCCTGCAGGTCGATCAGCTTCTGCTGCAGGTCCTGGATGGCCGGCAGGTTGCGCTGCATGACCTCGGCATAGGGCGGGTTCTTCGCGATGATCTGCTCGGCCCACTGCAGGTTGGTCTCGTTGCCGGGGAAGCTCTCGATGAACTTCTCGCGCGGCATGCCCACCCGGTTCACGCAGATGTCGGCGATGGCCCGCTCGAAGGAGCGGACCTCGTCGACCTGGCCGCGCAGCGTGTCGCACAGCTTCTCGACCATCTTGGCCGTGAAGCGGATGCTCATCAGCTCGTCCTGGATCGCGGTCTGCGCCTTGACGTAGGCCTTGCTCTTGTAGCCTTCCTTCTCGTAGGCCACGCGCATCTTGTCGAACCACTGCCCGATGTTCGTGAACTTCTCGAGCGAGGCGCGCTTGAGCTCCTCGAGCTTGGCGGTGCCCGCGGCGGCAGCGGCGTCCTCGTCTTCTTCCTCGTCGTCGGAGGCCGCGGCGGCGGCCGAGGCAGCCGGGCGCAGGTCCTCTTCTTCGTCGGCGTTCGGGTCGATCAGGCCGTCGACCACCTCGTCGATGCGCATGCCGCCGGCGCCGATCTTCTCGGCGTGCGCGAGCACCTCGGCGATGGTGGTGGGGCAGGCCGAGATGGCCTGCACCATGTGCTTGAGGCCGTCCTCGATGCGCTTGGCGATCTCGATCTCGCCCTCGCGGGTGAGCAGCTCGACCGAGCCCATCTCGCGCATGTACATGCGCACCGGGTCGGTGGTGCGGCCGAACTCGGAGTCCACGGTGGACAGCGCGGCCTCGGCCTCTTCCTCGGCGTCGTCGTCGGTGGCCACCACCGGCGAGGTCTCGCCGATCAGCAGCGTCTCGGCATCGGGCGCCTGCTCGTAGACGCGGATGCCCATGTCGCTGAAGGTGCCGACGATCGAATCGATGGATTCGGCGTCGACCAGGTCTTCGGGCAACTGGTCGTTGATCTCGGCGTAGGTGAGGTAGCCGCGCTCCTTGCCCTGCTTGATCAGCAGCTTGAGCTTGTTGCGGGTGGCCTCGCGCTGCTCTTCGGTGATGCCCTGGCGGCCGCCGAATTCCTTGAGCAGCTGCTTTTCCTTGGTGCGGGCGCCGCGGCGCGACTTCACCGCCGGCGCGGCGGCGACTTCCACCTCGGGGATGGCCTCGACGTCGGCTTCGTCCGAGTCGACGTCGGCGTCGTCGTCGAAGGACGCGACGGAATCGTCGTCCTCGATGATGTCGTCGTCGAGATCGCCGTTGCCCGCGCCTTTCTTGCCCTTGGCGCCCTTGGCTCCCTTCGCGGCCTTGGCGCCCTTGGCGGCTTTCCCGGCCCTGGGCGCCTTGGCTGCCTTGGCGGCGCCGGCTGTCCTGGCCGGAACGGCGGTCTCGAGTTCCTGGAGCTCGTCCGCGGCGCTTGCGGCGGCCTTGGCCGCCTTGGTCGACTTGACCGCCTTGGTCGCCATCGTAGATTCGGCGGCCTTGGCGGAAGCCACCTTGTCGGCCTTCGCCCGGGTCGGCGCGGCCTTGGACGCCACCGCCTTGGCGGCGGGCTTCGCTGCCTGGGTCGTGACCTTGGGTGCCTTGGCGGGGGCCTTGGCAGGGGTCTTCGTCACAGTCTTGGTGGCAGCCTTGGACGCGCTCGCCTTCGGCGCCGCCGTCTTGGCAGCGGCCTTCGGCGCGGCGGCCTTGGGCGCCGCGGCCTTGGCGGCAGCCCTGGCCGGCGCCTTGGCGGCCTTGGCCGGTGCCTTGGCTTCGATCCTGGAAGCCGGGGTCTTGCCCGCGGCCTTGCTGCTCTTGGCGGAAGTTTTCGTCGTCACTGGATGATTCGCCTTGGACGGGTTGCCTGCGCGCCGGATCGCGCCGCCTTCTCCGGGGACGTGAATGCTCGAACGACCCGGACCCTGTTTCGTCGACGACACCCCGGCGGCCTTGCGGCGCTGGTCGTGCCCGGCGGCCTTTCGGCGCCGGTGGTCCACTCTCGGCCTTGCGACGCGGCGCCTTGCCGCCCGCAGCCGTGGACCGGCCAGGGGTGCTCGAACACGGGGTCCCTGACGAGCCAGGCGGCTTTTTTGGCAGGGTAACTGATTATTATATCAAGAACGGGCCCGCATCGCCATAAGTGCCTGATATCTCTCGCGATCCTCGTCGGTGCGGATGCCGGCCTTCGCCAGTTCGTCGATCTGGCGGCGCACGTGGCGGTCGCGCAACTGTCCGACGGCTGCCGACAGTTCGGCCGCCGCCTCGGCAGCCGTCAGGTCCGCCAGCGCGGCCGCGTCCGAGGCGAGCGCCCGCTCGAAGGCGCGCACCGACTCGGGATCGGCCTCCCGGAGGCTCTCGACGACGTTGCCGGCGGTGCTGCCCGGCGGCAGCGCGGCCACCCGGCCCACCCATTCGATCAGCCCGGCCGACAGCCAATCGCCGAGCTCGACGGTGGACGCCAGCCCCGGGTGCAGCGCAACCAGCAGGCGCAGCCTCGCCTCGAGATCGGGCCTGGCCACCGGCGGCCGCGGGACCGGGCGGTCGCGATAGCCGGGCCTGCCGCGGCCGCTCCACGAGCGGCCCTCCCCGCCCCAGGAACGCCCCTCTCCGCTCCACGATCGGCCCTCGCCTTGCACGGCCGCTTCGTTATGCCAGGGGCCGGCATCGCCCTGCCAGGGCCCCGGGTCGCCGGACCGGCTGCCGCCCTGGGCGTCGGCGCCGGTCGCCGGCCCGCCGTGGCTGCCCGCACCCGGCCGCCCCGCCTGCCCGGGGCGCGCAGCGTGCTGGGCGGCCTGGCTGGCGAAGTAGCGCTCGACCTCGTCCACGCTGAGCCGGGCCAGCTCGGCCACGCGGTGAACCAGCTGCATCTTGAGCGCCGGCGCCGCCAGCGCCTGCAGCAGCGGCGCCGCCTCGGCCAGCAGCCGGGCGCGGCCCTCGGGCGTCTCGAGGCCGACCCGCTCGGACAGTTCCCTGACCAGCAGCTCCGACAGGGGCATCGCGCCGGCCAGCGCCTCGCGAAAACCCTCGGCGCCGTGGGCGCGCACGAAGCTGTCCGGATCGTGCTCCGGCGGCAGGAACAGGAAGTCGATCCGCCTGGCGTCGGCCGCCTGCGGCAGGCTGGCTTCGAGCGCGCGCCAGGCGGCCTTTCGGCCGGCGGCATCGCCGTCGAAGGCGAAGACCACCCGGTCGGCCAGGCGCAGCAGCTTGCGAACGTGGTCGGGCGTGGTCGAAGTGCCCAGCGTGGCCACCGCATTGCCCACGCCGTGACGGGCAAGCATCACCACGTCCATGTAGCCCTCGACGACCAGCACGCAGTTCTCGCGGCGGATGCCGTCGCGCGCTTCGAACAGGCCGTAGAGCTCGCGCCCCTTCGAGAAGACCGGCGTTTCGGGCGAGTTCAGGTACTTGGGCTCGCCGCGGTCGAGCACCCGGCCGCCGAAGCCGATCACCTGGCCGCGGGGATTGCGGATCGGAAACATGATCCGGTCGCGGAAGCGGTCGTAGCGGCGTTTGCGGCCGTCGTCGCCTTCGCTTTCGATGACCAGGCCGGCTTCGACCAGGGCCGGCTCCTCGTAATCGGGCACCGCCGCCTCGAGGCCGCGCCACTGGTCGGGCGCGTAGCCGATGCCGAAGCGGGCGGCGATCTCGCCGGTGAGCCCGCGCCCCTTCAGGTAGTCGACCGCCCTCGGCGTGTCCTTCAGCCGCCGCCGGTAGAACTGGGCGGCGCGCGCCAGCAGGTCCAGCAGGCCCGGCGTGCGCGGGTCGGGGCCGGTCCTGCCCCCCGTTCCCGGTTCGCGCGGCACCTCCAGGCCCAGCGATCGCGCGAGCTCGGTGACCGCGTCGACGTAGCCGAGACCGGCGTGCTCCATCAGGAAGCCGATCGCCGAGCCGTGCGCCCCGCAGCCGAAGCAGTGGTAGAACTGCTTGGTCGGACTGACGGTGAACGAGGGCGACTTCTCGGTGTGGAAAGGACAGAGCCCCAGATAGTTCGCGCCCGCCTTCTTCAGCCGCACGTAGCGGCCCACCACGTCGACGATGTCGACGCGGGCGAGAAGATCCTGGATGAAGCTCTGGGGAATCACCCGGCTAGCTTAACCGGCCACCGGCTCAGCGCGCGGCGAGCCTCTCGCGCACCCGCCCCGAGACGGCCGACAGGTCGGTGCGACCGGCCAGCTTCTGCTTGAGCACGCCCATCACCTTGCCCATGTCCTGCGGGCCGGTGGCGCCCACCGCGGCGATCGCCGCGTCGATCTCGGCCGCCACCTCGGCCTCGCTGGCCTGCTTCGGCAGGTAGGCGGACAGCACCTCGATCTCCGCGCGCTCGCGGTCGGCCAGGTCCTGGCGACCGGCCTGCTCGTACTGCTCGATGGAATCCCGGCGCTGCTTGCACAGCTTGTCGACGACCGCGGTGACCTGGGCGTCGTCGAGCTCGATGCGCTCGTCGACTTCCTTCTGCTTGATCGCGGCCAGCAGCATGCGGATGGCCGACAGGCGGTCGGCCTCGCGCGCGCGCATCGCGGCCTTCATGTCTTCGCCGATACGGTTCTTCAGGCTCATGTTCGATTCCGAAAAGACAAAAACCCGCCTCGGACTGCAATCCGGGGCGGGTTCAGGGACCTGCCGGGGCCGGCGGCCGCGCTGCAGACGCGCAGGTCGTGCAGCAGGCCCGGCTAGCCGGCGGTGCGAGGCAAGAAGCTCAGTAGAGCTTCTTCGGCAGCATCTGGCTGCGGATGCGCTTGTAGTGACGCTTTACAGCGGCAGCTTTCTTGCGCTTGCGCTCGGCGGTCGGCTTCTCGTAGAACTCGCGCGCGCGAAGCTCGGTAATGATCCCGGCTTTCTCGATCGTGCGCTTGAATCGACGAAGCGCGACGTCGAACGGCTCGTTCTCCTTGACGCGGACTGTCGGCATTTAACTCTCACCCCCTTTCATAGAGCCCGACACGATAGCACAGGCCCTGCTGTCGTGCAAACCGGCGTGCGGCTGCGTTGCCACGGTGCCGCCGTTCGGCCGCCGGGGCCCTGCGCCTCTTGATGCGCGCCCGGCCTGTGCCTATAAATGAGGCAGTGTCGTTCGATTGGAGTCGCGCCATGACGTCGTCGATCGTTCCCGCCCCCGCGGATCCGCGCGCAAGCGGCGGCTCGCCGATCTCGATCGCCGGGTTCCGGAGGATCTACTCGACCTCGCAGGTCGAGTCCGCGCTCGGCGAACTGGGGCCGGGCGGCAACGAGGCGCTGAAGGGCGTGTACGAGAAGATGCTGCGCGCCGGCGGTGAGCGCTTCAGCGTGAAGCCGGGCGCGATGCCCGACTTCGACGGGTTGGCCGCCGAGCTGCCCAACTTCGCCGAAGTCCTCGACGACCTGTGCAAACAGCTCGCGCTGTGCCTGGAGACCGACGATCCGGTGGAGCTGGCCCCCCTGCTGCTGCTGGGCGAGCCGGGCATCGGCAAGACCCACTTCGCGCGGCGCATCTCGCGACTGCTGGGCACCGGCTACGGATTCGTATCGATGAGCTCGCTGACCGCGGGCTGGATCCTGTCGGGCGCGTCGGCGCAGTGGCGCAACGCCCGGGCGGGCAAGGTCTTCGACACGCTGGTCAACGGCGACTACGCGAACCCGGTCATCGTGATCGACGAGATCGACAAGACCGCCACCGACGGGCAATACGATCCCCTCGGCGCCCTGTACAGCCTCCTGGAGCCGGGCACCGCCGCCGAGTTCGTCGACGAGTTCGCCGAGGTCCCGCTCGACTGCTCGGAGATCGTCTGGGTGGCCACGGCCAACGACGCCAGCCGGATTCCCGAGCCGATCCTGAACCGGATGAACGTCTACGAGATCGAGCCGCCCGACCGCGAGGGCGCGCGCCGGATCGCCCAGACCCTTTACCGCGAGATCCGCGATTCGCACAGCTGGGGCGCGCAGTTCCCGGAGTTGCTCGACGAGGCGGTGGCCGACAAGCTCGCCGCGGTGGCGCCGCGCGAGATGCGCCGGCAACTGGTCGGCGCCTTCGGCAACGCCAAGCTGGCGCGCCGCGACCGGCTGCTTCCCGAGGACCTGAACGCGGAGCGCTCGATGCGGCGGCAACGGATCGGCTTCTGACGGATCGCCTCCCGGGGGATCGCATTCCGGGCGGGTGCCGCCCGCC
This sequence comes from Lautropia sp. SCN 70-15, assembly GCA_001724315.1. Taxonomy (GTDB): domain Bacteria; phylum Pseudomonadota; class Gammaproteobacteria; order Burkholderiales; family Burkholderiaceae_E; genus Zeimonas. The sequence continues at coordinate 10,732 of MEEC01000064.1, forward strand.
CGGCCGGCTAGGCTACCGCTGCGCGGTCGGCGGCGTCATAATTTGCCGATGGATTTCGCCGTACCGCTCGACCTGAGGTCGATCTTCTTCGTTTCAGGCATCAGCAGCCTGCTGGGCGCTGCGCTCCTGTTCGGCATGCGGCCGCGCGACGGCGCGCTGCGCGAGGCCTTCGGGCTGTTCGCGCTGGCCGTCTCGATGATGGCGGCCGGATTCGTGGGACTCGGCGCCGCCGGCATGCCCGAGACGGTCGCCGGGCGCGTGCTTTCCAACGTGCTGGTGAGCGGCTCCTCGGTCCTCATCTGGGGCGCCTGCAGCCGGCTGGCCGACCGCCCGGCGAAGCCGATGCTGATGCTGGTCTCGCTGCTCGTCCTGGCGGCGGCGCTGTTGCCGCTCAGCACCCAGGCCGGCATGCAGCCCCTGCGGCACCTGCTGGGCAGCGTCTGGGCGCTGGGTTTCCTGGGGCTCGCGCTGCGCCAACTGCTTGCCGCCCCGCCCCGCGGGGACGCCCGCGCGATGCGACTGGCCACCGGCACGCTGGTGGTGTTCTGCCTGTTGCTGGTGATCCGGATCGCGGCGCTCTCGGTGGCGGGGCCGACCCCGCCAGCCGAACTCGAGCATCCCGGGATCGCCGTGGGCTGGTTCAACCTGGTCTTCGCGATGGTTCCGTTCGCGATCGCGATCGCCGCGCTGGCCATCTCGAACGCCCGCCTGACGGCGGAGCTGGCGCGGCTGGCCGGCACCGACGACCTCACCGGCCTGGTCTCGCGCCGGCTGCTGTTCGAGCGCGGCGAGGCGATGCTGGCCCGCCTGCCCGCCGACGGCTGCCTGGCGGTGCTGATGATCGACCTGGACGACTTCAAGCGCGTCAACGACGC
>MEEC01000065.1 GCA_001724315.1 Lautropia sp. SCN 70-15
ATCCAGGCGGTGCAGTCGGCCGACATCCCGGTGATGGCCGCCTATCTGTGCCTGATCGCGCTGGTCTTCGTGATCATCAACCTGATCGTCGACCTGCTCTATTTCGCGGTCGACCCGCGGCTGCGGATGGACCGCGCCGCGGCGGCGCATTGAAGCAGCGCGAGCACGAATGAACGTCCGCGAGACCCTCGCCCCGCCCGCCGGCGGGCCCGAAGCCCAGGGAAGCTGGCTGGGCAGCCACCCCGCGGTGGCCGCCATCCGCGCCTGGCAGCGAGAGCTGACCGTCATCCGGCGCGAACTGCACGCCAATCCCGAACTGGGCTTCGAGGAGCACTTCACCTCCGAGGTGATCGCCCGGCAGCTGGCGCGCTGGGGCGTGGACGAGGTCCACCGCGGCATCGGCCGCACCGGGGTGGTCGGCGTGATCCGCGGCCGCGACACGCACAGCGCGCGCACCGTGGGCCTGCGGGCCGACATCGACGCGCTGCCGATGCACGAGGACAACGACTTCGCGCACCGCTCGCGCAAGGCCGGCTGCATGCACGGCTGCGGCCACGACGGCCACGCCACGATGCTGCTGGGCGCGGCCCGCTACCTCGCCAAGACCCGCGACTTCGACGGCACGGTGCACCTGATCTTCCAGCCCGGCGAGGAAGGCTTCGGCGGCGCCCAGGTCATGATCGACGACGGCCTGTTCGAGCGCTTTCCCTGCGACGCGGTCTACGCGATGCACAACTGGCCGGGGCTGCCGCCCGGCACGATCGCGGTGCGGCCCGGCCCGATGATGGCCGCCGCCGACCGGATCACGATCACCGTGGAGGGCCGCGGCGGCCACGGCGCCCACCCCTACCAGACCATCGACCCGGTGCTGGTGGCCGCGCACATCATCACCGCGGCGCAGTCCATCGTGTCGCGCAACGTGAAGCCGCTCGACTCGGCCGTGGTCAGCCTGTGCGCGATCGAGGCCGGCCACCTGGGCGCGATGAGCGTGATGCCCAGCACCGCGAAGATCGTCGGCACGGTGCGCACCTTCAAGCCCGAGACCCAGGACATGATCGAGGCCCGCCTGTCGGCGCTCGCCGCGTCGGTGGCCGCCGGCTTCGGCGCGCAGGCCCGGCTGGACTACGAGCGGATCTACCCGGCCACGATCAACAGCCGCGCCGAGGCGCTGTTCGGCCAGCAGGTGGCCGAGGAACTGGTCGGCGCCGACCATGTGGTCACCGACCTGGAGCCGAGCATGGGCGCCGAGGACTTCTCGTTCATGCTGCGCGTGCGGCCGGGCGCCTATTTCCGCATCGGCCAGGGGGGCGCCGAAGCGGGCCGGCTGCTGCACAATACCCGATACGACTTCAACGACGAGATCCTGCCGCTGGGCGCCGCGCTGTTCGCGCGGCTGGCCGAGCGCTCGATGCCGATCGGAGCGAATCGCTGACCGGCGAGCCAAGCGCGCGCCACCGGCGCGCCACGCGCGCGCCAAATTACCCTGGGAAGAGAGAGGAGACGACAATGCACAAGAAGCAATCGATGCTGCGCAAGAGCGCGCTGGCCTTCGCGATCACGATGGCGCTGGCAGGCGCTGCCGGCGCCAAGACCTTCCGGATCGCCGACCAGGGCGACGCCCTGTCGATGGATCCGCACTCGCTGAACGAGTCGCTGCAGCTCTCGTTCACCGGCAACATCTACGAGCCGCTGGTCGGCCGCGACAAGAAGCTCGGGCTCGTGCCGGCGCTGGCCACCAAGTGGCAGCAGGTCACGCCGACCACCTGGCGCTTCGAGCTGCGCAAGGGCGTGCAGTTCCACGACGGCACGCCCTTCACCGCCGACGACGTGGTCTTCACCTTCGCGCGCGCCGCCGGCGAGGGCTCGGACATGCGCTCGTACACGAACACGATCGCCGAGGTGAAGAAGATCGACAGCCACACGATCGACATCATCACCAAGACGCCCTTCCCGATCATTCCCGACGTGATCTCGCTCGTGTACATCATGAGCAAGAAGTGGGCGGAGGAGAACAAGGCCGAGCGCCCGGTCGACAAGCGCAAGGGGGTGGAGAACGCCGCCTCGTTCCGCGCCAACGGCACCGGCCCGTTCCGGCTGCGCTCGCGCGACCCCGGCGTGCGCACGGTGCTGGTTCGCAACATGAACTACTGGGACAAGGTCGAGACCAACGTCGACGAGGTGGTCTTCACCCCCATCGGCAGCGACGCCACCCGGGTGGCCGCGCTGATCTCGGGCGAGATCGACATGATGCAGCCGGTGCCGGTGCAGGACATCGCCCGCCTGGCGCGCGACCCGAACCTGAACGTGATGCAGGGCCCCGAGCTGCGCACCATCTTCCTGGGCATGGACCAGAAGCGCGACGAGCTGCTGTTCTCCAACGTGAAGGGCAAGAACCCGTTCAAGGACCAGCGGGTGCGCCAGGCCTTCTACCAGGCCATCGACATCGAGGCGATCAAGACCCGCATCATGCGCGGCGCCGCCACGCCCACCGCGCTGATGGTCGCGCCCGGCATCAAGGGCTTCGACGCCGCGCTGAACAAGCGCCTGCCCTACAGCGTGGACGCCGCCAAGAAGCTGATGGCCGACGCCGGCTACGCCAATGGCTTCGAAGTCAAGATGAACTGCCCGAACGACCGCTACGTGAACGACAGCGAGATCTGCCAGGCGGTGGCCAGCATGCTGGCCCGGATCAACGTGAAGGTGAACCTCGAGGCCGAGACCAAGGGCACCTACTTCCCGAAGATCCTGTCGCGCAACACCTCGTTCTACATGCTCGGCTGGACGCCCGGCACCTACGACTCGCACAACCCGCTGAACGCGCTGATGGCCACGCCGGGCGAAGGCGGGCAGGGCCAGTTCAACCTGGGCAGCTACAGCAATCCGAAGCTCGATGAGCTGACCGCGAAGATCGCGTCCGAGACCGACGAGGCCAAGCGCAACGCGATGATCTCCGAGGCCTTCAAGATCCACTCCGACGACGTCGGCCACCTGCCGCTGCACCAGCAGGCGCTGGCCTGGGCCGCCCGCAAGAACGTGTCGGTGGTCCAGCTGCCCGACAACTTCAACATGTTCAAGTGGGTCGTCATCAAGTGACGGCTGCGGCGCCCTCGGCGCTGCGCCGCTTCCGCGACAGCGACCTCTGGTACAGCTTCCGTACCAGCCCGGTCGCCGTCGGGGCGGCGATCGTCGCGGCGATCATGATCGTCGGGGCGCTGTTCGCGCCGTGGCTGGCGCCGCACCAGCCCTTCGACCTGGCGTCGCTGTCGCTGATGGACTCGCTGCTGCCCCCCGCCTGGATGGAGCAGGGGCAGCTGAAGTTCTTCCTCGGCACCGACGACCAGGGCCGCGACGTGCTGTCCACGATCCTGTACGGCTCGCGCATCTCGCTGCTGGTGGGCCTGGCCTCGGTCGCGGTGGCCATGGTGCTGGGCGTGGGGCTCGGGCTGCTCTCCGGCTACGTGGGCGGCCGCGTCGACGCCTTCATCATGCGGGTGGCCGACGTCCAGCTGTCCTTTCCGGCCATCCTGATCGCGCTGCTGATCGACGGCTCGGCCCGCGCGCTGCTGCCGCGCGACGCGCACAGCGACTGGCTCGCGATCGGCGTGCTGGTCGGCTCGATCGGCCTGGCCAACTGGGTGCAGTACGCGCGCACGGTGCGCGGCTCCACGCTGGTCGAGCAGGGCAAGGAATACGTGCAGGCCGCGCGAGTCATCGGCGTGAAGCCCTGGCGGATCATGATTCGCCACGTGCTGCCCAACGTGCTCGGGCCGGTGCTGGTCATCGCCACGATCAACGTCGCGCAGGCCATCATCACCGAGGCCACGCTGTCCTTCCTGGGCGTGGGCGTGCCGCCGACCTCGCCCTCGCTGGGCACGATGATCAACAACGGCAACAACTTCCTCTTCTCCGGCGAGTGGTGGCTGGTGATGTTCCCCGGCCTGGCGCTGGTGCTGCTGTGCATGTCGGTCAACCTGCTGGGCGACTGGCTGCGCGACGCGCTCAATCCCAAGCTGCAATGACGGCTCTTCTCGAAGTCCGCAACCTGCGCGTGGAGTTCCCCACCCGACGCGGCACCCTGCTCGCGCTCGACGACATCTCGTTCTCGATCGCGCCCGGCGAGGTGCTGGGCGTGGTCGGCGAGTCGGGTGCCGGCAAGTCGCTGACCGGCGCGGCGATCATCGGCCTGCTGGAGCCGCCGGGCCGCATCGCCGGCGGCGAGATCCTGCTGTCGGGGCGCCGCATCGACAATCTTTCTCCGGCCGAGATGCGCAAGGTGCGGGGCCGCGAGATCGGCGCCATCTTCCAGGATCCGCTCACCTCGCTGAACCCGCTCTACACGGTGGGCCGCCAGCTGGTCGAGACGATCCAGACCCATCTGCCGCTCACCGCCGCGCAGGCGCGCACTCGCGCGATCGATCTGCTGAAGTCCACCGGCATTCCGGCCGCCGAGGCGCGGATCGACCACTATCCGCACCAGTTCTCCGGCGGCATGCGCCAGCGGGTGGTCATCGCGCTGGCACTCGCCGCCGAGCCCAAGCTGGTGGTGGCCGACGAGCCGACCACCGCGCTCGACGTGTCGATCCAGGCCCAGATCATCACGCTGCTCAAGTCGCTGTGCCGCGAGCACGGCACCGCGGTGATGCTGGTCACCCACGACATGGGCGTGATCGCCGAGACCGCGGACCGGGTGGCGGTCATGTACGCCGGCCGGATCGCCGAGATCGGCCCGGTGGCCGACGTGATCCATCGGCCGAAGCATCCCTACACGATCGGCCTGATGGGCTCGATCCCGTCGATCGGCGAGGAGAAGGCGCGCCTGGCGCAGATCGACGGCGCGATGCCGCGACTGAACGCGATTCCGCCGGGCTGCGCCTTCAATCCGCGCTGCGAGCGGGTCATGCCGGTCTGCCGCGAACGGCGGCCCGAGCTGATCGACACCGGCAGCTCGCGCGCGGCGTGCTGGCTGCACGAGGCCACCGTCATGGGCACGGCACGTTGAGCATGGCACGATGAACACGATCGAAAAACTCGCAGAACGCAGCCTGGCCACTGCCGACCCCGGCGCTGCGGCCGGCGCCGCTGCCGGGCCGAACGACGCGGAGGGCGCGAAGCTTCCCGCCAGCGCCACGCCGTCGGGCCAGGAGCCTGCCCGCGCGCCCGACTCGCTCGCCGAGCGTCCGCTGGTCGAGGTCGACGATATCGCCAAGGTCTTCGACGTGTCGGCGCCGTGGCTGAACCGGGTGCTCGAACGCAAGCCCAGGCTGTTGCTGCACGCGGTGGACGGCGTGTCCTTCACGATCCGGCGCGGCGAGACCCTGGCGCTGGTCGGCGAGTCCGGCTGCGGCAAGTCCACCGTGGCCCGGATGCTGGTCGGGCTCTACAAGCCCTCGCGCGGCAGCGTGAAGATCGACGGCCACGACCTGTCGGAGTTGTCGGGCCCCTCCGGGCAGGCCCTGCGCCGGCGCATCCAGATGATCTTCCAGGATCCCTACGCCAGCCTGAATCCGCGCTGGAAGGTATCGGAGATCATCGCCGAGCCCATCCGCGTGCATCGGCTGCTCGACGACGAGGCCGCGATCGAGGCCCGGGTCGGCGAGCTGCTTCGGCATGTCGGCCTGTCGCCGACCGACGCCTCGCGCTTCCCTCACCAGTTCTCGGGCGGGCAGCGGCAGCGCATCTCGATCGCCCGGGCGCTGGCCTCGCAACCCGAGTTCCTGGTCTGCGACGAGCCCACCTCGGCGCTCGACGTGTCGGTGCAGGCGCAGGTGCTCAACCTGATGCGCGAGCTGCAGCGGCAGGACCAGCTCACGTATCTCTTCATCTCGCACAACCTGGCGGTGGTCCACCACGTGGCCGACCGGGTCGGCGTGATGTACCTGGGCCGCATCGTGGAGCTCGCGCCCAAGCGCACGCTCTTCGAGGCGCCGCGGCACCCCTACACCCGGATGCTGCTCGACGCGATCCCCGACATCGGCATGACCGGCCGCGCCCGCACGCCGGTGGCCGGCGAGGTGCCCAACCCGCTGAACCCGCCGCCGGGCTGCACCTTCCACCCGCGCTGCCCGCATGCGAACGAGCGCTGCCGCAGCGAGCAGCCGCTGCTGCGCGCCACCCCCGACGGCGGCCTGGCGGCCTGCCATGCGGTGGAGGAAGGGCGGATCTGAGGCGCTCGCGCCGCGTTGCCGCTCAGGCGGCCGACAAGCTGAACGCGGCCGCGCCCACGTCGCCCGACACGCGCGCCAGCCGGTAGCGCAGCCCCACGCCGAGCACCGCGCGGCGCCGGATGTGGCCGAAGGGCAGTCCCGGGATCACCGGGACGCCCAGCCGGTCGGCCAGGTGCGCGCGCACCGTGGACAGGTCGAAGCCGTTGTCGTGCGGAGCGGGCTTCCACTCGGTGAAGGCGCCGAGCAGGATCGCCTTCTGCCGGCCCAGCACGCCTGCGTGCAGCAATTGCAGCAGCATCCGCTCGACTCGGTAGGGGTGCTCGGCAACGTCCTCGACGAACAGGATTCCGCCCTCCACGGCAGGCATCCAGGGCGTGCCGGAAAGGCTCGCGAGCATGGCCAGGTTGCCGCCCCAGAGCGCGCCCTCGATCGCCTCGGGCATTGCCGGCAAGGCGAAGGCGTCTTCGCCGCCGCCGGCTTGTTCGGTGCTCGTGTCGACCGCCCACTCGACCACCGGCGCCCGCCCCTGCAGCAGCTCGCGGAATTGCGCCAGCATGTACGAATCCGGCTCGCCCGCGCCGAAGTCGCCGCACACCGCCGGCCCGGCCCAGCTCGCGGCGCCGGTTTCGGCCAGCAGCGCCAGCTGGAACACGGTGAAGTCGCTGAAGCCGACCCAGCGCACGCCGCGGGCCACCGAGCGGGCCACCAGCGGCCAGTCGATCCGGTCGAGCAGGCGCGACAGCCCGTAGCCGCCGCGCGCGATCATCACCAGGTCCACGTCGTCGGCGCGGGCGGCGTCGTGGATCTGCGCAAGCCGGGCCTCGTCGGAACCCGCGAAGCGCAGCCAGGGGCTGCCCGGCACCCGGCTGCGCACCCGGCAGCCCAGCGCCTCGAGCCGCGCGATGCCCGCCTCGAATCCCGCCGCCGACAACAAGGCCCCCGACGGCGCGATCACGTCGATGCGGGGGGCGGCCGGACTCCCTGCCACGCTCGACGACGAGCCGGCCGTCACGGGTTCGCCTCCGGCTCCGGCAGGTGCAACTCCAGGCTTTCCTTGATCTCTTCCATCACGATGTAGCTTCGGGATTCGCGGGCGCCGGGCAGGGCGAGCAGCATGTCGCCCAGCAGTTTACGGTAGGCCTCCATGCCGGGGATGCGGGCCTTGATCAGGTAGTCGAAATCGCCCGACACCAGGTGGCATTCGAGCACCCAGGGCAGCTTGCGCACCTCGCGCCGGAACTCGTCGAAGATGGCGCCCGACTTGGCCGCAAGTCTGATCTCCACGAAGACGAGCAGCTGCTGGCCCAGCGAGTGAGGATCGAGCCGCGCGTGATAGCCGGTGATGAAGCCGTCGCGCTCCAGCCGCCGAACGCGCTCGCTGCAGGGCGTGACCGACAGCCCGACCTTGTCCGCGAGCTCGGTCATCGACATCCGGCCGTCGGCCTGGAGCCGTCGCAGGATGTTCCGGTCGATGCGGTCGAGGTCCCGCACGGCTTGCATCCGGGTGCGCATGAAATTCTCTCGTCTCTATCCGTATAACCAGACAAATTCTAGTGCGATCTGGAAATACGCGAACAAGTCCGCCTGAGGCCATCGGACAATCTCCGTTCACGCGGCAGGTCGGTTCACATGGCAGCTCGCCTCGCTGGAACCCGACGGTCCGCCGCGCCATCCCCGAACAACGGAGTCGGCAATGCAGGTGATGATCCTCGGCAGCGGCGTGATCGGCGTGACCACCGCCTGGTACCTGGCCAAGGCCGGGATGCAGGTGACCGTCGTCGACCGGCAGCCGGCCGCCGCGCTGGAGACCAGCTTCGCCAACGCCGGCCAGATCTCGCCCGGCTACTCCACCCCTTGGGCCGCGCCCGGCATTCCCGCGAAGGCCCTGCGCTGGCTGTTCGAGAAGCACGCGCCTTTGGCGCTGCGGCCCGACGGTTCGCTGTTCCAGTTGCAGTGGCTCGCGCAGATGCTGGCCAACTGCAGCGCCGAGCGCTACGCGGTGAACAAGGAACGGATGCTGCGGGTGGCCGAGTACAGCCGCGACTGCCTGCGCGCGCTGCGCGCGGAGACCGGCATCGCCTACGAAGGCCGGCAACAGGGCACGCTGCAGGTGTTTCGCAAGGCCTCGCAGCTCGAGGCCGCGCAGCGCGACATCGAGGTGCTGAAGGAAGTGGGCGTGCCCTTCGAGCTGCTCGACGCCGACGGCATCGCCCGCGTCGAGCCGGCGCTGGGCCGGGTGCGCGGCAAGCTGGTCGGCGCGCTGCGCCTGCCCGGCGACGAGACCGGTGACTGCCAGCTCTTCACCACGCGGCTCGCCGAGATGTGCCAGGCGGCCGGCGTGCGCTTCGAGTACGGCCGGAGCGTCGAATCGCTGGTCGGCGCCGGCGACCGGCTCGAGGGCGTTGTCGTGGACGGCGCGCTGCGCCGGGCCGACCAGTACGTGCTGGCGCTGGGCAGCTTCTCGCGCAGGCTCGCGCTCGACCTGGGGCTGTCGCTGCCGGTGTATCCGCTGAAGGGCTACTCGCTGACCGTGCCCATCGTGGACGCCGAACTCGCGCCGGTGTCCACCGTGATGGACGAGACCTACAAGATCGCGATCACCCGCTTCGACGACCGGATTCGCGTGGGCGGCATGGCCGAGGTGGCCGGCTACGACCTGAGCCTCAACCCGAAGCGGCGCGCCACGCTCGAGATGGTGGTCGGCGACCTGTTCGCAGGCGCCGGCGACCTCCCCGCCGCCAGCTTCTGGACCGGCCTGCGCCCGATGACGCCCGACGGCACGCCGATCGTGGGCCGCGCGACCCAGCGCAACCTGTGGCTGAACACCGGCCACGGCACGCTGGGCTGGACCATGGCCTGCGGCTCGGGCAGCCTGCTGGCCGACCAGATCGCCGGCAAGCGGCCCGAGATCAGCCCGGAGGGGCTGGGACCCGAGCGCTACGGGCGCGGATCGCGCGGAGCCGCGGGCCCCGCGCTGCGCCCGCGGCCGGCACACTGAGCCTCAAGCGCCGCGCGCCGTCCCGAAGGCCACGAACCAGTCGATCGAGCCGGGGTTCGCCATCGAGTCCTTGTTGACCGACTTCTCGACCGGTTGGCCCAGCAGGATCTTCTTGACCGGCACCTCGAGCTTCTTGCCCGACATCGTGCGCGGCACCTCGGGGATCGCGTAGACCTCGTTGGGCACGTGCCGGGCCGACAGCTTGGTCCGGATCGCGTCGAGCAGGCGCTTGCGCAGCTCGGGCGACACGCCGGTGTCGCGGCTGGCCGCGGTGGCGCCGTCCGGCGCCGGCCCTTTCGAACCCGGCCCGGCCACGCCGCTGCCGGGCTCGCGCAACACCACGAACAAGGCCAGGAAGGACTCGCGCCCGAGGTACTCCAGGTCGATGACGATCGAGTCCGCGACCTCGTCGAATTCCTCGACCACCCGGTAGAGCTCGCTGGTGCCCATCCGGATGCCGTAGCGGTTGATCGTCGAGTCGGAGCGGCCGAAGATCACGCCGGTGACCGACTCGGGCCGCTCGACCAGCTTCAGCCAGTCGCCATGCCGCCACACGTTGGGGGGCCCGGGGAAGGTGTCGAAGTAGCTCTCGAAGTAGCGGCGGCCGTCGTCGTCGCCCCAGAAGAACAGCGGCATCGAGGGCATGGGCTCGGTGCAGACCAGCTCGCCCACCTCGCCCAGCAGCGGCTTGCCGTCGTCGCTCCAGGCGTAGACGGCCGAGCCCAGGCAGCGGCACTGCATCTCGCCGGCGTAGATCGGCAGCGTGGGGCAGGCGGTCAGGAAGGCCGTGCCCGGATCGGTGCCGCCCGAGATCGACGCGATCAGCAGATCGTCGCCCACGTTCCGGTAGAGCCAGCGATAGGCGTCCTCGGTCAGCGGCGAGCCGGTGGAACCGATCGTGCGCAAGGCCGACAGGTCGAACTGCTCGCGCGGATTCAGGCCTGCCTTCATGCACAGGCCGATGAAGGCCGGGCTGATCCCCATGAAGGTCAGCTTCTCGCGCGCCGCGAGCCGCCACAGCGTGGTGGGGTCCGGATAGCCGGGGTTGCCGTCGAACTGCAGCATCGTCGCGCCGGTCATCAGCGTGGACAGCCAGAAGTTCCACATGATCCAGTTCGTCGACGTGAACCAGAAGAAGCGGTCGTCGGGGCCGATGTCGGTGTGAAGCGCGGCCCCCTTCAGCGATTCGATGACCGTGCCGCCATGCCCGTGCACGATCGGCTTCGGCATGCCGGTGGTGCCCGAGGAATAGACGATCCACAGCGGATGCGAGAAGGGCACCGCCTCGAAGCGCGGCTCGCGCGGCTCGGCCACGATGTCGTCGTAGCGGCGCAGGCTCACCGCACGCGGGGCGCCGCCCTCGGCGGCAAGCGGCCCGAGCTCGAGCTGCGCCTCGGGATCCAGGTAGGGCACGAAGACCACCGCCTCGACGCTGGGAAGCTGCGCGACCAGCTCGCGGACGATGTCGCGGCGGTCGAAGTCCTTGCCGCCGTAGCGATAGCCGTCGACCGCGAAGAGCACCCTGGGCGCGATCTGGCGGAAGCGGTCGAGCACGCTGACCGGGCCCATCTCGGGCGAGGCGCTCGACCAGACGCCGCCCAGGCTGATCGTTGCGAGCGCCGCCACCGCGGCCTGCGGAATGTTCGGCAGATAGGCCACGCAGCGATCCCCGGGCCCGACCCCGAGCTCGCGCAAGGCCTCGGTCAGCGCGCCGACTTCGCCCGCCAGGCGCGCCCAGGTGATCTCGGTGCGCGGCCGCAGCTCCGACTCGAAGACGATCGCCACGCGCTCGGCGGCATCGGGGCCGCGGGCGGTGAGCAGCGCATGCTCGGCATAGTTCAACGTGGCGCCGGGGAACCAGTCCGCGCCGGGCATCTTGCGCTCGGCCAGCACGCAGCGCGCCGGACTGTGCAGGATCATCCCGCCAAATTCGCGGATCGAGTCCCAAAAAGCCTCGATCTCGGTGACCGACCAGCGCCACAGCGACTCGTAATCCGGGAACTCGAGTCCGCGCTCGTCCTTCAGCCACTTCAGGTAGCGGGTGATGCCGGCCTTGTCGATCCGGTCGGCCGTGGGCCGCCACAGTGGCGCCGGCGCGCTCATCGCCGCGGGTGCGGTCATCGTGAATGTCTCCTTCGGTCTGCTGGCCTCGGTGAAAGCGCAGACTATAGCCGACCGCGCCGAGGATGGCCGACCGCGCCGAGGATGGCCGACCGGACCGCGGATGGCGGACCGAAGCAGAGATGACCAACCGGAGCAGGCTCCGCGCCCCGATTCCGGCCGCACAAAAAGAAAG
>MEEC01000066.1:0-2833 GCA_001724315.1 Lautropia sp. SCN 70-15
TGACCGGCGCCGAGGTGCTGCGGGTCAAGGAGTCCGACCGGATCGCGGTGATGGCCGACGGCCTGCGCGCGCTCGGCGTGAGCGCCGAGCCCACGCCCGACGGGATCGTCATCGAAGGGCGGGGCGGCGAGGCGCGGGTCTTCGGCGGCGGCGAGATCGCCACCCACCACGATCACCGGATCGCGATGTCCTTCGCGATCGCGGCGCTGCGCGCCGGCGGCACGATCTCGATCCGCGACACCGACGTGGTGGCCACCTCGTTCCCGGGCTTCGTGGAACTCGCCCGCGGCGCCGGGCTGGACATCGAGGAGATCCGGGGGTGAGCGAGCGCGCCGCTCCGGTGATCGCGATCGACGGCCCGACCGCCTCGGGCAAGGGCACGGTCGCGCAGCGGGTGGCCCGCGAGCTGGGCTGGCACTACCTGGATTCCGGCTCGCTGTACCGGCTGGCGGCGCTGGGCGCGCTGCGCGGGATGGCCGGGCCGGTGTCGATCGTCGACGGCGCCGCGCCGTCGCCGGCCGCCGACGAGGCCGCGATCGCCGCCTTCGCCGCGCGCCTGCCTGTGCGCTTCGACGGCGACCGGATCCTGCTCGACGGCGTCGACGTGACCGACGCGATCCGCGAGGAGGCGGTCGGCAATGCCGCCTCCCGCATCGCGGTCATGCCCGCGGTGCGCGCGGCCCTGGTCGACCGGCAGCGGGCCTTCAGGCGGCCGCCCGGGCTGGTTGCGGACGGCCGCGACATGGGCACGGTGATCTTCCCCGACGCGGCCTTGAAGGTCTTCCTGACCGCGAGCGCGCAGGCGCGCGCCGAGAGGCGTTATAAACAGTTGATCGAAAAGGGGTTTTCTGCTAACCTCCCGGGTCTTTTGCGGGATCTGGAAGAGCGCGACCGCCGGGATGCCTCCCGGGCCATCGCTCCGCTGGCGCCCGCCGAAGACGCGCAGGTCGTCGACTCCACGGCGCTCGGCATCGACGAAACCGTCGAGCGGGTGCTCGGGCTCTGGGATCTGCGCAGGGGCCGCTGAAAGGCGGCATTTTCGCCAACTCCGCTGGGTTGTCGCTTCGGTCCGCTCCCTGTCGTGCGGGCCGTCGAAACGGCCGTCCGGCGTGTCAGCAAACACTGGAACCAACGTTTTGAACACTGCAACCGAAAGTTTCGCCCAGCTCTTCGAAGAGTCGCTGTCCAAGCAGGAAATGCGGGCGGGCGAGGTGATCACCGCCGAGGTGATCCGCATCGACCACAACTTCGTCGTCGTCAACGCCGGCCTGAAATCCGAGAGCTTCGTCCCGATCGAGGAGTTCTACGACGACCGCGGCGAGCTCGACGTCAAGGAAGGCGACTTCGTCTCCGTGGCGATCGAATCCCTGGAAGACGGCTACGGCGAAACGCGGCTGTCGCGTGACCGCGCCAAGCGGCTCTCGGCCTGGATCAACCTCGAGAAAGCGCTCGAGTCCGGCGAGGTCGTCGAAGGCACGATCACCGGCAAGGTCAAGGGCGGTCTCACCGTCATGACCAACGGCATCCGCGCCTTCCTGCCCGGCTCGCTGATCGACACGCGCCCGGTCAAGGACACCACGCCCTACGAGGGCAAGACCATGGAGTTCAAGGTCATCAAGCTCGACCGCCGCCGCAACAACGTGGTGCTGTCGCGTCGCGCCGTGGTGGAGCTCACGCAGGGCGAAGAGCGGGCCAAGCTTCTGGAGACCCTGCACGAGGGCGCGATCGTCAACGGCGTGGTCAAGAACATCACCGACTACGGCGCGTTCATCGACCTGGGCGGCATCGACGGCCTGCTGCACATCACCGACATGGCGTGGCGCCGCGTGCGTCACCCGTCCGAGGTGCTGCAGGTGGGCCAGGAAGTCACCGCCAAGGTCCTCAAGTTCGACCAGGAGCGCAACCGCGTCTCGCTGGGCGTCAAGCAGCTGGGCGACGACCCCTGGGTCGGCATCGGCCGCCGCTACCCGCAGGGCACCCGCATGTTCGGCAAGGTCACGAACATCACCGACTACGGCGCGTTCGTCGAGATCGAGCCCGGCATCGAGGGCCTGGTGCACGTGTCCGAAATGGACTGGACCAACAAGAACGTCAACCCGGGCAAGATCGTCGCCCTGGGCGACGAGGTCGAGGTCATGGTCCTGGAGATCGACGAGGAGCGTCGCCGCATCTCGCTGGGCATGAAGCAGTGCCGCGCCAACCCGTGGGAAGAGTTCGCCGACAACCATCGCAAGGGCGACAAGGTCTCGGGCACGATCAAGTCGATCACCGACTTCGGCGTGTTCATCGGCCTGCCCGGCGGCATCGACGGCCTGGTGCACCTGTCCGACCTGTCCTGGCACGTTGCCGGCGAAGAGGCGGTGCGCAACTTCAAGAAGGGTGACGAGGTCGAGGCGGTCGTTCTGGCGATCGACACCGAGCGCGAGCGCATCTCGCTGGGCATCAAGCAGCTCGAGGGCGATCCGTTCAACAACTTCGCGGCCACGCACGACAAGGGCGCCGTGGTTCGCGGCGTCGTCAAGTCGGTCGATCCGAAGGGCGCCGTCGTCGAGCTGGCTGGCGACGTCGAGGGCTACCTGCGCGCCTCCGAGATCTCGCGCGACCGCGTGGAAGACGCTCGCAGCCACCTGAAGGAAGGCGAAGAGGTCGAGGCCATGATCGTCAACATCGACCGGAAGAACCGTTCGATCAACCTGTCGATCAAGGCGAAGGATTCGGTCGAGACCGCCGAGGCCCTGCAGCGCATGCAGGCCGAGAGCGGCGCCGCGACCGGCACCACGAACCTCGGCGCGCTGTTGCGCGCCAAGCTCGACACCTCGAAAGAGTGACGGGG
>MEEC01000066.1:2875-14128 GCA_001724315.1 Lautropia sp. SCN 70-15
GGGTGTCCGGCGGCGCGCGTGTTTCCCGGCGCCTTCGAGCCGTCACCGATTTCCCGCAATCCAGCGTTTCGCGACTTCGCCCCGACCATGGCCGCCCGGATCGACGAAGACCTGATCGCCGACAACCAGCTGCCGACGATGACCAAGTCGGAGCTGATCGCGCGTCTCGCCGAGCGCTATCCGCAACTCGTGGCGAAAGACGCCGAGTTCGCGGTCAAGACCATCCTCGACGCCATGGCCCGCACGCTGGCCGATGGCAATCGCATCGAGATCCGCGGCTTCGGCAGCTTCGCGCTGTCGCATCGCCCGCCCAGGGTCGGACGCAATCCCAAGTCCGGCGAAAAGGTCCTGGTGCCCGAGAAGCGGGTGCCCCACTTCAAGCCCGGCAAGGAACTGCGCGAGCGTGTCGACGCCGGGCTGCGACGCAGCCAGGACGCCGGCGACTGATCTCTCGGGGGCCCGGTTTTCCGTCTTGCGCCGGTCTCGTTCAGAATAGCGGCTGATCGAAGCGCCGAACGGAGAGACCGATGCGGATCGTTTCCTGGATTTTCAATTTCCTGCTGTTCCTGATCGCACTCGGCTTCGCGCTGTCGAACACCGAAGCGGTCGACCTGCGGTTCCTGATCGGCGACCTGAGCTGGCGCGCGCCGCTGGTGATCTTCCTGCTCGTGTTCTTTGCCGCGGGCGTGGTCATCGGCCTGCTGGCCGCGGTGCCGGCCATGTTCCGGCAGCGGCGCGAGATCGCGCGCCTGGGGCGCGAGCTGCGCCACGCCACGGCGCCGCAGTCGAAAGCCGATCAGCTGCCCCCCGAGGCGGCCGTCGGGCCCGGCATCGGGCTGGGCGTCTGAGCGTCGAGGGCAGATGATCGAGCTCGAGATCTGGTGGCTGCTCACGCTGCCGCTCTTCTTCGGCCTGGGCTGGTTCGCGGCACGCTTCGACAATCGTGAGACGGGCCGGGGCGGGCGCCGCAACGGGCTGCCCGACGCCTACTTCCGCGGCCTGAACTTCCTGCTCAACGAGCAGCCCGACAAGGCGATCGACGCGTTCATCGACGTGGTGCGGATCGAGCCCGAGACCATCGAGCTGCACTTCGCGCTGGGCAACCTGTTCCGCCGCCGCGGGGAAACCGACCGCGCGATCCGCGTGCACCAGAACCTCGCCGAGCGCCCCGGGCTCGACGCCGCCGAGCGCGAGCACGCGCTCTACGAGCTGGGGCAGGACTTCCTGAAGGCCGGCCTGCTGGACCGGGCCGAGGACGCGTTCAACCGCCTCGAGGGCGGCCGCTATGCGGCCGCGGCCCTGCATCACCGCCTGGAGATCGCCCAGATGGTGCGCGACTGGCCGCAGGCGATCGAGCTGGCGCAGCGCCTGGAGCGCGACCTCGACGAGAACCGCAGCCGCGAGATCGCGCATTTCCGGTGCGAGCTCGCCCAGCGGGCGCTGGCCGATCCGGATGCCGGCTACGAGCAGGCGCGACGCGAGCTCGAGCAGGCGGTGCGCGCCGACCCGCAGCACCCCAGGGCCTGGGTGCTCGCCGGCGAGGCCGCGCTGGCCGACGGCGACGCCGACGCCGCCATCGACGCCTGGCGGCGGGTCGCGGCGCAGAGCCCGGCGCACCTGTCATTGGTCGCCGAGGGCTGGCTGCGCGCCCACGAGATCGCCGGGCGCCGCGACGAGGGCATCGACACGCTCGAGGCGGTGCAGCGCGAGCATCCCTCCATCGACGGATTCGCCGCGCTGGCCAATGCGCGCGCGGCGCGCGACGGCGCCGACGAGGCGCGCAAGTGGGCCGAGCAGGCGCTGCAGGCGGCGCCCTCGCTGCTGGGTCTGGAGAAGCTGCTGGCCATGAGGGCGCCGCAGGTCGAGGGTCGCGAGCGCGCCGAGGTGGAGCTGGCCCAGCGGCTGATCCGGGCGCAGGCACTCAGGCTCTCGCGCTACGTGTGCCGCAACTGCGGCTTCAAGGCACGGCAGTTCTACTGGCACTGCCCGGGCTGCAACCAGTGGGATACCTATGCGCCCAAGCGCAGCGAGGAGCTCGAACGTGGCTGAGGGCGCCAGCGGCGCAAGCGCTTCCGCCGACGGAGAGCGCTTCGCCCCGATCGATCTCTCGGGTGCGCGGGTGCTGGTCGTGGGCGACCTGATGCTCGATCGCTACTGGTTCGGCGACGTCGACCGGATTTCTCCCGAGGCGCCGGTGCCGGTGGTCCGCGTGCGGCGCAGCGAGGAGCGGCTCGGCGGGGCGGCCAACGTGGCGCTGAACGCGGTGGTGCTCGGCGCACCGGCCACGCTGATCGGCGTGGTGGGCGACGACGAGGCGGGCCGCCGGGTGGCCGAGCTGGCGCGTGCCCGGGGGATCGATGCGCGGCTCGCGGTCGACCCGGACCTTCCCACCACGATCAAGCTGCGGGTGATCGGCAGGCAGCAGCAGCTGCTTCGCATCGACTTCGAGCAGGCGCCCGGCGAGCAGGCGCTCGCGCGCAAGTTCGAGTCGCTGCGGGAGCTCATCGGCCAGGCCAGCGTGCTGGTGCTGTCCGACTACGGCAAGGGCGGCCTGGCCCAGATCCGCGAGATCATCGGGCTGGCGCGCGCCGCCGGCCGGATGGTCGTCATCGATCCCAAGGGCGAGGACTGGGAGCGCTATGCGGGCGCCACGGTGCTCACGCCCAACCGGGCCGAGTTGCGCGCCGTGGTCGGCACCTGGCGCGACGAAGCCGACCTGGCCGCGCGGGCCCAGCGCATTCGCGCGCAGCTGGGCCTGCGCTGGCTGCTGGTGACCCGCTCCGAGGAGGGCATGACGCTCTTCTCCGACGAAGGAGCGCTGACTGTGCCGGCCCAGGCCCGCGAGGTTTACGATGTCTCAGGTGCCGGCGACACGGTGGTCGCGGTGCTGGCGGCCATGCTGGCCGCGGGCCGGCCGATCGCCGAGGCGGTGCGCCTGGCCAACCGGGCCGGCGGCATCGTGGTCGGCAAGCTGGGCACCGCGGTGGTGCTTCCCGAGGAGTTGTTCGAATGATCATCGTCACCGGCGCCGCCGGGTTCGTCGGCAGCAACCTGGTCCGCGCGCTGAACGCGCGCGGCGAGCGCGACATCATCGCGGTCGACAACCTTTCGCGCGCCGACAAGTTCCGCAATCTCGTCGACTGCGAGATCGCCGAGTACATCGACAAGCGCGAATTCCTCGAGCAGATCGAGCGCTACAAGGGCGTGCGGGTCATCTTCCACCAGGGGGCCTGCTCGGACACGATGGAGTCCGACGGGCGCTACATGATGGAGAACAACTACCGCTACTCGCTGGCGCTGCTCAAGCACGCCGGCGCGCACGGCATCCGGCTGATCTACGCATCGTCGGCGGCGGTGTACGGCGGGTCCGACCGCTTCGTCGAGGAGCCCTCGGCCGAGCAGCCGCTGAACGTGTACGGCTACTCCAAGCTGCTGTTCGACCAGGTGGTGCGGCGGCGGATCGGCGACCGGGCCGCCACGCAGGTGGTGGGGCTTCGCTACTTCAATGTCTACGGGCCGCGCGAGTCGCACAAGGGGCGGATGGCCTCGGTGGCCTTCCACAACTTCAACCAGTTCCTGGCCGAAGGCAAGGTGAAGCTCTTCGAGGGCCACGACGGCTGGCCCGACGGCGGGCAGACCCGCGACTTCGTGCACGTCGACGACGCGGTCGCGGTCAACCTCTTCTTCTACGACCACCCGGAGCGCAGCGGCGTCTTCAACTGCGGCACCGGGCAGGCCCAGCCCTTCAACGACATCGCCAGCACCGTCGTGAACACGGTGCGCAGGCTGCGCGGCGAGGCCCCGCTCGGGCTCGAGGCGCAGGTCGCGCAGGGCCTGGTCGAGTACATCCCCTTTCCCGACGCGCTGAAGGGCAAGTACCAGAGCTTCACGCAGGCCGATCCGGCGCGCCTGCGCGCGACGGGCTGCGACCACCGTTTTGCCACGGTCCAGGAAGGCGTTTCGGCCTACGTCGAATGGCTCTGGCGCAACCGGGGCTGACGGAGTTCAATCGGATGGATCGTCCGAACCCGGAGCCCGGCCATGATCCGTTCGACCGCCCTGCTGGTCCTTGCCCTGCTGTGCCTGCCGCCCGCTGCCGCGCTGGCAGGGCCCGGCATCGACGCGAACACCGCCACCGAGGTCGAGCTCGACGCGATCTCCGGGATCGGCCCGGCCCTGGCCGCGCGCATCGTCGAGGAGCGGCGCAAGGCGCCGTTCAGCAGCCTCGACGACCTCGAGCAGCGGGTGCGCGGCGTGGGCCCGGCCAGCCTGCGACGCATGCAGGAGGGCGGGCTGGTCGTGGGCCGATCGCGCGGTCCCGGCGGCGCCGAGACCTTCGTGGGCGGCGGCGGAGCGGGGCAGGGGCCGGCGCGACGCGCGCCGCCGTCGCGGCCCTGACGCAGGCACGCACGGGGGGGGGCCGGTGAGCGCGCGCTTCCGGACCCAGCGACAGGAGCCCCCGCGCGCGGCGGACGGGCCCCCGCAGCCGCAGGGCAGCCCCTCGCGGGCGCTGCTCTACTGGCGCCTGGTGCGCATGCACAAGCCGATCGGCACGCTGCTCCTGCTGTGGCCCACGATGTGGGCGCTGCTCGCCGCCGCCGACGGCCATCCCGCGCCCTACCTGGTGTTCGCCTTCACGCTGGGCACCCTGCTGATGCGCTCGGCCGGCTGCGCGATCAACGACTGGGCCGATCGCGACATCGACCTGCACGTCGAGCGCACCCGCGAGCGCCCGCTCACCTCGGGACTGATCCGCCCCTGGGAGGCGGTGGCGGTGTTCGTGACGCTGTCGCTGCTGGCCGGACTGCTTATCCTGCCGATGAACGCGCTGGTCTGGAAGCTGGCCTTCGTCGCGGTCTTCCTCGCGGCCAGCTATCCGTTCACCAAGCGCTTCTTCGCCTTGCCGCAGGCCTACCTGGGCATCGCCTTCGGCTTCGGCATTCCGATGGCCTACGCGGCGGTCCTGGAATCGCTGCCGCTGTCGGCCTGGCTGATGCTGGCGGCCAACGTCTTCTGGGCCCTGGCCTACGACACCGAGTACGCGATGGTCGATCGCGAGGACGACCTGAAGCTCGGCATCCGCACCGCGGCGATCACCTTCGGGCGCTACGACGTGGCGGCGGTCATGGCCTGCTACGCGATCACGCTGGGGCTGCTGGCCGCGGTCGGCGTCGTCGAGCAGTTCCGCAGCTGGTACTGGCTGGGCATCGCCATCGCCGTGGTCATCGCGCTCTACCACTACGCGCTGATCCGCGACCGCTCCCGCGAGGGCTGCTTTCGCGCCTTCAACCACAACAACTGGTTCGGCGCGGCGATCTTCGCGGGCGTCGCGGCCGAGTTCTGGCTGCCCTGAGCCGTGTCCGGGCCGATCAGGCCCGCCCGAACTCGTCGCCCAACTCCACGCTGCGGCGCTCGGCTGCCCGGGTCGCCCGGGCGACCAGCTCGCGCAGGCCGGCGGCCTCGAACTCGGCGAGCGCCGCCGCGGTGGTTCCGCCCTTGGAGGTCACCCGCTCGCGCAGCGTGGCGGGCGGCTCGCTGGACTGGGCGGCCAGCTGCGCCGCGCCGGCCACCGTGCCCTGGGCCAGCGCGCGCGCCTGATCGGGATTCAGGCCGAGCTTCACCGCCGCGGCCTCGAGCGCCTCGATGAACAGGAACACGTAGGCCGGGCCGCTGCCGCTGATCGCGGTGACCGCGTCGAGCTTCGATTCGTCGTCGACCCACACGGTCGTGCCGACTGCGCCGAGAATCCGCTCGGCCAGCGCGCGGTCGCCGCTCGCCAGGTCGGCCGGCGCGGCAAGGCCGGTGACGCCCTGGCCGATCAGCGCGGGCGTGTTGGGCATGGCCCGCACGATGCGCCGATGCCCGCCCAGCCAGCGCGACAGGTCGACGGCGCGAATGCCGGCCGCCACGCTGATGACCAGCTGGCCGGCGATGGCGGGTGCCAGCGCGCCGACCGCCTCGCGCATCTGCTGCGGCTTCACCGCCAGCAGGATCAGCCCGCTGGCGCCTATCGTGGCGGCGTCGGCGGCCGGCACCGCGGCCACGCCGAAGCGCGCGGCCAGCGACTCGCGCTGGGCCTCGGACGGGTCCGCCACGACGATGTCGGCTGCCGAGGTGCCGCGGGCGATCAGGCCTCCGATCAGCGCCGCGGCCATGTTGCCGCCTCCGATGAACAGCATCTTCATGTGGGGTCCTCGCATTTCTCAGGGAAGTCGGTTGATTCGAAAAGGTCTCGGCTGCGTGACCGAGTCAGTCGCGGCTGCGCCGCAGGAATTGCGCGGGCCGAAGTCCGAAGGCCGCCAGCACCGCCAGGTAGAGCAGGCCGGCCGCCGCCACCGTGCCGAGCACCAGGGCCACCCGCGTGAGCGGCTGCGCCTGCATGCCCACCCAGTCCACGCCCGGCACGAAGAACCCCAGCGCCAGCGCCATCGCCGCGCTGCCGGCGCCGGTGGCCAGCAGGAAGCGGGGCCAGCCGGGCAAGGGGCGCCAGGCGCCGCGCCGCCAGAGGCCGGACAGCAGCAGCCCGGCATTGGCGAGCGCGCCGATCGAAATCGACAGGGCCAGGCCGGCATGGCGCAGCCAGGGCACGGTGACCAGGTTCAGCAGCTGCGTCACCACCAGCACGAAGAGCGCGATCTTCACCGGCGTGCGCAGGTCCTGCCTGGCGTAGAAGCCCGGGGCGAGCACCTTGATCGCGATGAGCCCGATCAGCCCGACCGAGTAGGCGGCCACCGCCATCCGCGTCATCGCGACGTCGTTGGCGTCGAAGCGGCCGTAGTGGAACAGCAGCGCGGTCAGGGGCTCGGCCATCAGCGCGAGCCCCACGGTGCAGGGCGCCGCCAGCACCACGCACAAGCGCAGGCCCCAGTCGAGAAGCGAGCGATACTCGGCCTCGTCGCCCAGGCTCCCGGCGCGCGAGAGGCTGGGCAGCAGCACCGTGCCCAGCGCCACGCCGAGCAGCGCGGTGGGAAATTCCATCAGCCGATCGCCGTAGGAGATCCACGACACGCTGCCGGCCCCCAGCCGCGAGGCGATGTGGGTGTTGATGATCAGGCTGATCTGCGCAACCGAGACCGCCAGCAGGGCCGGCCCCATCTGATTGAGCACCCGCCGGGTGCCGGCGTCGGCGAAGGCCGCCAGGGGGTTCACGATGCGCGGCAGCATGCCGATCCGGGCGAGCGCCGGCAGCTGGATCGCGAGCTGCGCGATGCCGCCGATGACCACGCCCGCGGCCAGCGCGTAGATCGGCGGATCGAAATGCGAGGACAGCCCGAGCGCCGCGCCGATGAAGCACAGGTTGAGCAGCACCGGCGTGAAGGCGGGGATCGCGAAGCGCTTCCAGGTGTTCAGGATGCCGGCTGCCAGCGCGACCATCGACACGAACAGGATGTACGGGAACATCCAGCGGGTCATCGTGACCGCGGTGGCGAAGACCTCGGGCTGCGCGCGCAGGCCGGAGGCCATCGCGGTGACCAGCCAGGGCGCGGCCGCGACGCCGGCGGCGGAGACGAGCACCAGCGTCCAGAACAGGGCCGAGGCCACCCGGTCGACGAAACGGCGCATTTCCCGGGCGGCCGCTTCGGCATCGGTGGCGCAGGCGGTGTCGGCGCGCGCCTTGGCCTCGCCGAGGATGGGCACGAAGGCCTGGGAGAACGCGCCCTCGGCGAACATGCGCCGCAGCAGGTTCGGCAGGCGGAAGGCCACGAAGAAGGCGTCGGTGAAGGCCGAGGCGCCGAAGATCGCCGCGGTCAGGTTCTCGCGGGCGAGGCCGGTGATCCGGGAAAGGAGGGTCAGGCCGCTGACGGTGGCTGCCGCGCGGAGCAGGTTCATCGGGCGGGCACGCGCCGGCTTGTCATCGGGTCGTGAAATCGGTTATTATTCAAAGCTTTCCAGAAATTTTCCGGTTCGAGGCGTCCGACATTGGTTGCGGGCGGCGCAACCGGATCGAACGGACACGGAATTCTCGCATGGCAAACATCGCATCGGCCCGCAAGCGCGCTCGTCAGGACGCCCTGCGCAACGCGCACAACTCCAGCCTGCGCTCGCGCCTGCGCACGGCGATCAAGTCGGTTCGCAAGGCGATCGCCACCGGCGACAAGCCGGCCGCCGCCAAGTCGCTGCAGGCGGCGCAGAGCGTCATCGACCGCATCGCCGACAAGAAGATCGTTCACAAGAACGCCGCGGCTCGGTACAAGAGTCGCCTCGCGGCCGCCATCAAGTCGATGGCCTGAAAACGTCTGAATAAATCTACTGCGCGGGGCGGTCTCGCGCACGCGCTCGGTCTCCCGCCTGCGATGCTCGCCGTACTCACGTACGGCTGCGCTTCTCGGCGCGACCTCGAACCGCTCGCTACGATTTCTTCAGACGTTTCGAGTCGCTTCAAGCCGATCGCTTCGCGCCGGCTCGACATTGGCTGACCGGCTGCTTTTCGCGGCCGGCTTTGCACTAACCGGCCTCTTTTCTAGGTCGGTGGCCGAACAGGGCTGACCCGATCCGCACGATCGTGGCGCCTTCGGCGACGGCGGATTCCAGGTCCGCCGACATCCCCATAGACAGCGTGTCCAGGTTGGCGATCACCTCGGGGTGGTCGCCGGCCAGTTCGTCGCGCAGGCCTTGCAGCACGGCGCGCGCGGCGGCGAAGCGCATGCGCTGCAGCGCCGGATCCTCGGTCGGTTCCGGTATCGCCATCACGCCGCGCAGCCTCAGCCGGGGCTGGGCGGCGATTGCCCTGGCCACCGCGGGCGCGTCCTCGGGGGCGCAACCGCTCTTGCTGGCCTCGCCCGACACGTTGACCTGCACGCAGCAATCCAGCGGCTGCAGGGTCTCGGGGCGCTGTTCGCCGAGCCGCGTGGCGATCTTTGCCCGGTCGATCGAGTGCACCCAGTCGAAGCGCTCGGCGATGCTGCGGGTCTTGTTCGACTGGATCGGCCCGATGAAGTGCCATTCGAGGCCCGCTTCCGGCCGCCGGTCGCGGCAGGCGTCCATCTTGGCCACGGCTTCCTGAACATAGTTCTCGCCGAAGGCGCGCTGGCCCAGTTCTGCCAGCGCCAGCACGAGATCGGCGTCGAAGGTCTTGCTCACCGCAAGCAGCCTCACCGAATCCGGATCGCGTCCGGCGCTGCGGGCGGCTGCGTCGATTCGCGCGCGAACCTGGGCCAGGCGGCCGGCCAGTTCCTGCGCCTCGGATGGAACGACACGCTCCCGCGCGTCGGGTGGAACGACACGCTCCCGCGCGTCAGGTGGAACGACACGCTCCCGCGCGTCGTGCTCGCGCAACGCGGCCTGGGCCGGGTCCGGGGAAGGGCTGCCGTTCATCGTCTGGTTCTCCGTTCGTTCCGCCGGCGCTCGCCTCGCCGGGAGTTGCCCGGCCAAGATTACAGGAACACCGCAGCATTCCGAGGGATCGAGATGGACATTGCCGAGCTGCTTGCGTTCGCCGTGAAGAACAACGCGTCGGACCTGCACCTGTCGTCGGGCCTGCCGCCGATGATCCGGGTGCACGGCGACGTGCGCCGGATCAACCTGCCTCCGATGGAACACAAGGAGGTGCACGGCATGATCTACGACATCATGAACGACTCGCAGCGCAAGGAGTACGAGGAAAACCTCGAGTGCGACTTCTCCTTCGCGATCCCGGGCCTGGCCCGGTTCCGGGTCAATGCCTTCGTGCAGCAGCGCGGCGCGGGCGCGGTGATGCGGACGATCCCGTCGAAGATCCTGTCGCTCGAGGACCTGAACGCGCCCAAGGTCTTCCAGGAGCTGTCGATGACGCCCCGCGGCCTGGTGCTGGTGACCGGGCCCACCGGTTCGGGCAAGTCCACGACGCTGGCGGCGATGATCAACCACGTCAACGAGAACGTCTACGGCCACATCCTGACCGTGGAGGACCCGATCGAGTTCGTCCACGAGTCCAAGCGCTGCCTGATCAACCAGCGCGAAGTCGGCCCGATGACGCTGTCGTTCAATAACGCGCTGCGCTCGGCGCTGCGCGAGGACCCGGACGTGATCCTGGTGGGCGAGCTGCGCGACCTCGAGACGATCCGGCTGGCGCTCACCGCGGCCGAGACCGGTCACCTGGTGTTCGGCACGCTGCACACCTCGTCGGCCGCCAAGACCATCGACCGGATCATCGACGTGTTCCCGGCCGCGGAGAAGGACATGGTCCGCGCGATGCTGTCCGAGTCGCTGCGCGCGGTGATCTCGCAGACGCTGATGAAGACCAAGGACGGCAAGGGCCGGGTGGCGGCGCACGAGATCATGATCGGCACGCCGGCGATCCGGAACCTGATCCGCGAGGCCAAGGTCGCCCAGATGAACTCCGCGATCCAGACCGGCGGCGCCCTGGGCATGCAGACGCTGGACCAGTGCCTGACCGATCTGGTCCGCAAGAACAAGGTCTCGATGGCCGACGCCCGAGCCGTCGCCACGGTCAAAGAAAACTTTCCGGGCTGACATGTCAGCCCGGAAAGTTTCGGCGCAGGCTAATGTCGGCGCAGCCGACGTTAAGCCGGCGAAGCCGGCGGCCGGAGCCAAAATTTCCCCGCGGAAGGCTAATGTGCGCAACGCGGACGTCAAGCCGGCAATGCGCTAGGAGCACACATGGAACGCGAACAGGCCTCGAAATTCCTTCACGACCTGCTGCGCCTGATGATGACCAAGGGCGGGTCGGACCTCTTCCTGACCGCCGAGTTTCCGCCGGCCTTCAAGATCGACGGGAAGCTCCAGCCGGTCTCGAACGTCGCGCTGAGCTCGCAGCACACCATCGAGCTGGCCCGCGCGCTGATGAACGACAAGCAGGCGGCGGACTTCGAGGCGCACAAGGAGGTCAATTTCGCGATCAGCCCCTCGGGCATCGGCCGCTTCCGGGTGAACGCCTTCATGCAGCTGGGCCGCGTGGGCATCGTGCTGCGCACGATCAACACCGAGATCCCGAGCTTCGAGCAGCTTCAGCTTCCGTCGGTGCTCAAGGAACTGGCACTGACCAAGCGCGGGCTGATGATCGTGGTGGGCGCGACCGGCTCGGGCAAGTCGAACACGCTGGCGGCGGTGGTGGGCCACCGGAACGAGAACACCCACGGGCACATCGTGACGATCGAGGATCCGGTGGAGTTCGTTCATCCGCACAGGAACTGCATCGTCACGCACCGCGAGGTGGGCGTGGACACCGAGAGCTGGGAGGTGGCGCTGAAGAACACGCTGCGCCAGGCGCCCGACGTGATCATGATCGGCGAGATCCGCGACCGCGAGACGATG
>MEEC01000067.1 GCA_001724315.1 Lautropia sp. SCN 70-15
ACAGCGCTGGGCGCGCGAGCATCCGAATTTCCGCTTCGTTCCGGTGCTGTCCGAGCCCGGCACCGACGAGCCCTGGGCGGGCCGCACCGGCCTGGTCCACGAGGCGATCCTGGCCGACTTCCCCGATCTGTCGGGCTTCTCGGTGTACGCCTGCGGATCGGTGCGGATGGTCGAGGCCGCGCGGCCGGCCTTCGTGGCGCAGGGCCTGTCCGAGGAAGCCTGCTACTCCGATGCGTTCACGCCCGCGGGGGGCGCGGCGCCCGCCGCACGCGCCTGACGGTCCTGCCCGCCAGGCAGGATCGGCGCCGCACGCGCGTCAGGCCTCGGCGTCGCCCCGCGCCCGGTATTCGGCGATCTCGTCCTCGTCGGCCTCGGAGACCTCGACGATCTTCAGCTCGAAGCGAAGCGCCATGCCCGCCAGCGGGTGATTGCCGTCGAGCACGACCTGGTTGCCGGCGATGTCGGTCACGATCCAGATGCGGCCGTCGGGCGCTTCGCCGGGCACGCCTTCGAAGCCCATGCCCTCTTCGAGCTTCTCGGGCAGCGACTCGCGCGGGGCGAGCCGGACCAGCTCGGGATCGTAGTCGCCGAAGGTCTGCTCCGGCTCGAGGTACAGGCTGGTCTCGAAGCCCGCCACCTGTCCTTCGAGCGCCCGCTCGATCGGCTCGAACACGTCCCCGTAGCCGCCGTGCAGGTAGGTGATCTCCCGCTCGCCGTTCTCGACGGCCTCGCCGCTCGAATCGAACAGCCGGTAATGGACGGTGACCCAGCGATCGTTCGCGACCTCGAGCTGCACCCGGCACTCCTTCCTATAATCTTGCGATGAAAGCGAAACAACCGAGACGGGCGACCCGGCCCGCCCCTTTCAGGGCCGGCGACGCCGTCGCGCCCCTGGGCAGCCTCAGTGTAGACGAGTTCATGCGCCGCCACTGGCAGCGCAGGCCGCTGCTGATCCGCCAGGCCATCCCGGGCTTCACGCCGCCGCTGGATCCCCGGCAACTGGTCGATCTGGCGGCCGACGACGACGTCGAGTCGCGGCTGGTGACGCGCCGACGCGGCCGCTGGGCGCTCGAGCACGGCCCCTTCGAACCCGAGGAAGTCCCGGCGCTGACCCGGCGCGACTGGACGCTGCTCGTGCAGGGAGTGGACCTGCATGTCGACGCGGCGCATGCATTGCTCGCACGCTTTCGCTTCGTGCCCGACGCGCGGCTCGACGACCTGATGATCAGCCTGGCCGGGGACGGCGGCGGGGTCGGGCCGCACGTCGACTCCTACGACGTCTTCCTGCTGCAGGCCTGGGGGCGGCGCCGCTGGCGCATCGGGCCGGTGCGGCAGCCGCGGCTGGTCGAGGGGCTGCCCCTGAAGATCCTCGACGGCTTCGAGCCCGACGAGGAGTGGGTGCTGGAGCCGGGCGACATGCTCTACCTGCCGCCGGGTTGGGGCCACGACGGCATCGCGGAAGGGCCCTGCATGACCTGCTCGATCGGCTTTCGCGCGCCGTCGCGCCAGGAGTTCCTCTCGGCCTTCCTGGCCGAAGCGGCCGATGCGCCCGGCGGGCCCGACCCCCGCTTCGGCGACCGCGGCCGCCCGCCGGCCACCTCGCCGGGCCGCATTCCCGACGATCTCGCGGCGACCCTGTCCGCGTGGGCGCGCGATTGGCGGCCGGATCCGGCGCGCATCGACGATTTCGCGGGCCGCTACCTGACCGAACCCAAGCCCTCGGTCTGGTTCGAAGCGCCTGCGCCGATGGCCCTGGAGCGCTTCGTTCGCGCCGCCCGCAAGCAAGGGCTTCGCCTGGACCGTCGCAGCCGGATGGCCTGGCGCGGCGCAAAGCTGTATTTGAACGGCGAGACCTTCAGCCCCGATGCCGCCGGCAGGCGGCTGCTGCGCCGCTTCGCGGACAGGCACGGGCTCGAGGTGGCCGACCTGCAGGCGGCGGGCGCGTCGGCACCGGTGTTCGGCCTGCTCCACCAGTGGCACGACGCCGGCTGGATCCGGCTGGGCTCGGCCCTCTGAGGCCGGCCTCGGGCCGTCGAACGGCGGTCCGCGGGCACGCAGCCTAGACCGGGTGCCAGTCGAGGCCGTCGGCCTGGTCCGCCACCCGGATGTCGTCGAGCGCCGCGTCGAGCACCGCCGCCAGCGCCTGCCGCGCCAGCTCCGGACGGTTGTTCTGCTGGCTCAGGTGCGCAGCCACCACGGTGCGCAGCCGGTCGCGGTCGATCGCGCCGAGGATTCGCGCCGCCTCGGCATTGGCGAGGTGTCCCCAGGGCCCGCCGATCCGGCGCTTGAGCACCGGTGGGTAGGCCGGGTTGTCGGCCAGCATCTGCGGGTCGTGATTGCACTCGAGCACCAGCGCGTCCAGGCGCGACAGCGCGCGCACCACGTGCGGCGTGCCGTGGCCCAGGTCGGTCAGCACGCCCAGCCGGGCCCGGCCATCGTCGAACACGTACTGGACCGGTTCGCGCGCATCGTGCGGCACCGGCACCGGCTCGATCCGGAAGGCGCCGACCTCGAAGGACTCGTGCGGGTCGACGATGCGCACCAGCGACTGCGCCCGGCCGACGCGCCCGCAGCCCTGCAGGGTTCCGTGGGTGAGGTGAACCGGGATGCCGTGGGCCGCCGCCAGCCGGAACACGCCTCCGATGTGATCGCCGTGCTCGTGGGTGACGACGATGGCCGACAGCGCGGCCGGCTCGCAGCCCAGGGCGCGAAGCCTGCGCTCGGCTTCGCGCAGGCCGAAGCCGCAGTCGACCAGCACCCGCGAGGTGAACGCGCCGTCGCCGGTTTCGACGAGCAGCGCGTTGCCTTCGCTGCCGCTGCCGAGGCTGGCGAAACGCAAGCCCGCCAGCCTCCTACTTCAGCTGCTCGTGCAGCAGGGTCAGGATCTTGGACGCCGTGTCACGATCGAGGCCGGCGACGGCCTTGCCCTCGCGATCGAGCACCGTGACCACCGTGCCGTTTCCGGTGGCTTCGGCCTTCAGCTGGAACTGCTGCGAGACCTGCTCCTCCTTCTTGAAGCCGAACATCCGGCTGAAGAAGCCCGGTCGCGCATTCGCGGCCTTCGCCTGCGCCTCGGGGTCGATGTAGCGCACGAAGTACACGCCGCGCGAACGGTCCCGGTCGTCGACGGTGAAGCCGCCGCGATCGAGCGCCAGGCCGATCTGCCGCCAGGCCCGATCGAAGGTCTCGGCGATCTCGACCCGGGGCCGATCGCCTTCGGTGACCAGCTTCGCCCGCGCGGCCGCCGGCGTGTCCGCGGCGGCCACCGCCTCTTGCGCGCGCTCCTGCGTGGCGCCGAGCTTGACCATCATGCGCCGCATGAACTCGATCTCGAGCTCGGGCTCGCTGGGCCGCGGCTGCCACATGGTCTGGTCCTGCTCGCGGGTCGAGTAGACCTCGATCATTCCGCGGTGGCTCACGTAGATCTCGGTGCCGTTGGGGCCGCGCTCGACGCGGGTGCGGAACTTGTCACGCTCGCCGGTGGAATAGAGCTGGTCGAGCGCCTTGCCGATGGTCCGGCGGATGAAGTCGAGCGGGATCTTGGCCCGGTTCTCGGCCCAGTCGGTCTCGATGATGCCGGTCTCGGGCGACTCGGTCTGCACGATGAAGCCCGACTCCTGCCAGAACTCGCGTAGCAGCGGCCAGACCTGGTCGGGGCTCAGGTCGGTGACCAGCCAGCGATCGGCGCCCAGGCGCTCCATGCGCACGCCCGGCGTGGCAGGCAGCACCGTGGCGGCGCGGGTGCCCTGGGCCGCCGCGCGGCTGCGCTCGAATCCGGACGCGGTGCGCGCATCGGCCGCGCGCTCGGGGATGGTGAAACGGCCGTCGCCGCGGGGGCTGGCAAGGTCGGGCGGGATGTCGAGCGGGGGAAGCTTGCCGGCCGACTTGTAGTCGATCCTGCTGCGCTCGTCGAGGTACTCGTTGATCGAGCAGGCGGCGAGCGTGGAAACGGCAAGGGCCAGCGCCACCAGCCTGACCAGGTACGCGGCGGGCTTCATCGTCAATTCAGCACTCCAGCACTGGCGAGCGCGGCCCGGACGGTCGCGCGCTTGCCTTCGGACAGCGGGATCATCGGCAGCCGGATGCCGCCGCGGATTCGGCCCATTTCCGCCAGCGCCCACTTGACCGGCACCGGGTTGGGCTCGACGAAGAGATCGAAATGCAGGGGCAGCAGCTTGCGGTTGATCGCGAGCGCGCCTGCCCAGTCGCCGGCGAGCGCGAGCTCGCACATCCGGGCGACCTGGCCGGGCGCGACGTTGGCGGTGACCGAGATGATGCCGTGACCGCCCATGGCCATCAGCGCGAGCGCCGAGTCGTCGTTGCCGCTGTAGACCGCGAAGTGGCCCGGCAGCGCGGCGAGCAGCGCGGAGCCGCGCGCGATGTCCCCGGTGGCGTCCTTCAGCCCCACGATGCCCGGCACCTGCGCCAGGCGCAGCGTGGTCTCGTTGGACAGGTCGGCGACCGTGCGACCCGGCACGTTGTAGACGATCATCGGCAGGTCGACTGCTTCGGCCACCGCGCGGAAGTGCCGGTACATGCCCTCCTGGGTGGGCTTGTTGTAGTACGGGACGACCTGCAGCGTGCCCTGGGCGCCGACCTTCTTCGCGTGTTCGGTGAGCTCGATCGCCTCGCGGGTGGAGTTGCCGCCGGTGCCGGCGATGACCGGCACGCGGCCGGCCGAATGCTCGACCGCCACGCGGATCAGCTCGACATGCTCGTCGACGTCGACGGTGGGCGATTCGCCGGTGGTGCCGACTGCGACGATCGCCGCGGTGCCTTCCGCCACGTGCCAGTCGATCAGCTTGCGATAGGCATCGAAGTCGAGGCTGCCGTCCTCGTGCATCGGGCTGACGATCGCTACGAGGCTGCCTTTGATCATGGAGGATCCGTCGCTCATGGAAGGTCCGTCGGGGGGTCCGTCGCCAAAACCGCTAGTTTAGCCGAGCCCGGCGAGGGCCGCGCCGCGCAGATGCGCTGGACGACCGCAGGCCTCGGAGTCGGCACGTAGCCCGACTCGTAGGCGATCACCGCCAGCCCCGCCGCCTGGGACCGCGCGATCAGCTCGCCTTCGCGAAGCAGGAAGTCGGGATTGGACGGCCGGCCCCAGGCCTCGTTGCCGCGCGCAAAGGTCTCGTAGACCAGCAGGCCGCCGGGCGCGAGCAGGCCGCAGGCCAGCGCGAAGCGGGGCCGGAAGAGGTAGTTCGCCACGATCACCGCGTCGAAGCCGCCCGGCGGCAGCGTCCAGGGGCCCTGCTCGAGGTCGATGCAGCGCAGCTCGAGGCGGTCTTGCGAGCCTGCGTCGAGCGTCGCGGCCGACTCGGCTCGCAGCCTGTCCAGCGCCTCGGCGTCGCGATCGACCGCGAGGACCCGATGACCCTGCCGGGCGGCCAGCAGCGCGTGCCGCCCGCTGCCGCAGGCCAGGTCGAGCACTCGCGCGCCGGGCGGCAACGCGCCGAGCCAGCGGGCGATCCAGCGCGACGCCTCGCCCGCCGCATGGGGTTTCGAATGTGACATCCTCTCTGTTCTGCAAGAACGACGATCGGCTAGATTACCGAATGCTCCGGGATTTCGTCCTGCTTCTGCTGGTCTGCGCCGTGGCCTTCGGCGGCTGGCTGCTGCTTCCGCTGTTGCGCGCACGCCTGCGGGGTTCAGCGCCCGCCGGCGCGATGCCCGAGCGCGAGCGCGTGGCGGAGCGGCTCGCCGGCCTGGGCTCCTGGGTGCACGAGCTTCGCGACAACCGGCTGCGCTGGAGCGAAGGCAGCTTCCGGGTCTTCGGTGTGGCGATGGCCGACGGCGAACCGGCGCCGCGCGATTTCCTGGCCCGGGTCGACCCGGCCGACCGCCAGCGCTGGCGCGACACGCTGCGCCGCGCGGTCCGCGAGGGCCAGGAAATGAAGGTCGAGTTCCGCTACCTGCGGCCCGACGGCCAGCTCGTCTGGATCCGCATGGCGCTGCGGCCCGAGCGTTCCGGCAGGCGGATCGTCCGGATGTCCGGCGTGGTGCAGGACATCTCGGGCATGCGCGCCATGCAGCGGCAGCTCGCCGCCAGCGAGGCCAAGTTCCGCGAGCTCACCCAGCTCAGCTCCGACTGGGTCTGGGAGACCGACGCCGAGCACCGTCTCGCCTACCTGTCCGATTCGATCGACGCCGCCCTCGGTCCCTGGGCGCGCGAGCTGATCGGCCTCGAGCCCTGGCGGGCGCCCGACTACGACTTCCTGTCCCCGGCCTGGGACCACTATCGCGCGCTGGTCCGCGAGCATCGCCCCATCGACGGTTTCGAGCACAGCCGGATCTCGCCCGACGGCCGGGTCTTCCACCTCGAGATCAACGGGCGTCCGGTGTTCGACGCCGCCGGCGCCTTCGCGGGTTACCGGGGCACCGGCCGGAACATCACCCGCGAGCGGCAGCAGCGCATCCTGCTGGAGCTCGAAGGCGAGATCGCCGCGATCATCCGCGACAACGCGGAACCGGCGCGCGCGATCCGCGAGATCATCGCCGCGATCTGCCGCCGGCTCGGCTGGATCGGCGGACTGCGGGCGGCCGGGGCCGAGACCGGAAACGGGCTCGAGGTCTGCGAGTTCGAAGGCTCCCCGGCCTTCCAGGAAATGGTCGAGGCGCTGCCGCCCGAGATCGCCTGCGAGGCCGACGCTCCCGAACTGCTCGCGCTGGCCGGTGGCCGCCACGCGTGGTTCGCCTCGCTCGACGACCTGCCGGCGCTGCGCGAGCGTTACCGGACCGGCGCGCTCGGCGCTCGCGCCGCGCTGCTCGCGCCGATCGCCGACGACCAGGGCCGGGCCCAGTGCCTGCTGGTGTTCCTGAGTCCGGTGGGCTTCCGCGACGACGGCTTCGTCGGCCCCATCGCCGACACGCTGTCGCGCACCCTGTCGCTCTACCTGCGCCGGGCGCAGGCCGAGCGCCAGCTGCGGCACGCGTCGCTGCACGACCCGCTCACCGGCCTGCCCAACCGGGCCAGCCTGCTGCGCACCCTCGAGCAGAAGCTGGCCGCCGACCCTCACCTGGCGGTGCTCTACATCGACCTGGACCGCTACAAGATCATCAACGACACGCTGGGCCACGCTGCCGGCGACCGCGCCCTGGTGGAGATCGCCGACCGCCTGCGCGGCGCGATCCGCCCCCAGGACATCGCCGCCCGCATGGGCGGAGACGAATTCGTCGTCGTGCTCAGCGGCGCCCTGCCCCAGGCCGGGATCGAGCAGATCGCTCGCGGCATCCTCGCCGCCATCGAGAAGCCGCTGCTGCTGGCCGACCGGGCCTGGTTCCTCTCGGCCAGCATCGGCGTGGCGGTGGCGCCCGCCGACGCCACCGAGATCGAGATGCTGGTGCGCTGCGCCGACAACGCGATGTACGAGGTCAAGACCGAGGGCCGCAACGACGTCCGCTTCTTCTCCGGCTCGCTCTCCGACGAGCGCGCCGAGCAGCTCCAGCTGGCCGCCGAGCTGCCGCTGGCGCTCGAGCGCGGCGAGGTCGACCTTCACTACCAGCCCGTGCTGGCGATCGGCGAACGCCGCGTGGTCTGCGTCGAGGCCCTGCTGCGCTGGCAGCACCCGGAGCGCGGCCTGCTGCTGCCCGAGCGCTTCCTGCCCGCGGCCGAGCAGTCGCAACTGATCCGCGAGATCGGCCTGTGGGTCCTGCGCCGCGCCCTCGACGATCGGGTCAGGCTGGGCGTGGACAGGCACCCCGACATCGCGGTCTCGGTCAACGTGTCGGCCCGCCAGCTGGTCGACGACGAGTTCGTGGTCAGGCTGGGCGAGCTGCTTGCCGAGCGCCAGCTGCCGCCGCACCTGCTGCGCATCGAGCTCACCGAGAGCGCCTTCGTGGCGGACCCCGAGCGCACTGCCGAACTGATCGCCCGGCTGCGCCGCTTCGGCGTGCGGGTGATCATCGACAACTTCGGAACCGGCTACGCCTCGCTGTCCTGGCTCAAGCGCCTGCCGGTGGACGGCCTGAAGATCGACCGCGCCTTCGTGCACGGCCTGCCGGGCGACCAGGGCAACGCCGCGATCGTCGAGGCGATCACCACGATGGCCGCGCGGCTGGGCATGCAGGCGATGGCCGAAGGCGTGGAAACCGCCGCCGAGCTGCGCGGGCTGCGCACCCTGAACTGCGACCAGGTCCAGGGCACGCTGATCGCGGACCCGATGCCGGTCGACGAGATCGAGGACTTTCTGGAGACCCTGCCGGCGCTGCGCGAGATGCACCTCGCGCCGGCCCGCCGCACGGCGTCCTGAGGCGCCGCGCCGCCGGCCCGAGCGCGTCAGTCGTAGGCCAGGCCCATGGCCTCGCGCACGTCGCGCATGGTCTCCTGGGCCATCTTGCGCGCCTTGTCGCAGCCGTCGGCCACGATGTTGCGCAGCAGGCTGGGATCGTCCAGATAGGGCTGGGCCCGCTCGTGGAACTGCTGCTGCTCGGCGATGATCGCGTCGATCACCGGCTGCTTGCACTCCAGGCAGCCGATGCCGGCGCTGCGGCAGCCCTTCTGGACCCAGTCGCGCGTGTCGTTGTCCGAATAGACCTGGTGCAGCTGCCAGACCGGGCAGCGCTCGGGCTCGCCCGGATCGGTACGCCGGACCCGCGCCGGGTCGGTCGGCATGGTCCGGATCTTCTTGGTGACCGACTCGGGCGCCTCGCGCATGGCGATCGCGTTGCCGTAGCTCTTCGACATCTTCTGCCCGTCGATGCCGGGCATCCGCGAGGCCTCGGTGAGCAGCGCCTGCGGCTCGGCCAGGATGATCTTGCGGCTGCCCTCGAGCCAGCCGAACAGGCGCTCGCGGTCGGCCATGCCGAGGTTCTGGGCGAGCTCCAGCAATTCGCGGCCCTGCACGAGCGCGGCTTCGTCGCCCTGCTCCTGGTAGCGGGTGCGCAGTTCCTGGTAGAGCTTGGCGCGCTTGCTGCCGAGCTTCTTGACCGCCTCGCGGGCCTTGTCCTCGAAGCCCGGCTCGCGGCCGAACAGATGATTGAAGCGGCGCGCGATCTCGCGGGTGATCTCGATGTGCGGCACCTGGTCCTCGCCGACCGGCACCCAGGCCGCCCGGTACATCAGGATGTCGGCCGCCTGCAGGAGCGGGTAGCCGAGAAAGCCGTAGGTGGCCAGGTCCCGGTCCGAGAGCTTCTCCTGCTGATCCTTGTAGGTCGGCACCCGCTCGAGCCAGCCCAGCGGCGTGCTCATCGACAGCAGCAGGTGCAGCTCCGCGTGCTCGGGCACCCGCGACTGGATGAACAGCACCGACTGCTGCGGATCGATGCCCGCGGCCAGCCAGTCCACCACCATGTCCCAGACGTTGCGCTCGATCACGTCGGGCGAGTCGTAGTGCGTGGTCAACGCGTGCCAGTCGGCCACGAAGAACAGGCAGGGATGCTCGGATTGCAGCCGGACCCAGTTCTTCAGGGCCCCGTGGTAATGCCCCAGGTGCAGCGCCCCGGTGGGACGCATGCCTGACACGACGCGTTCGGTGAACATGACAGGATCAGAGAGAGAGGATGGAAGCCAGCACGCCGACGCCGAGATCGACGAGCGGGCCGATGACGTTGCCGAGCAAGCCGGTGGCCAGCAGGGCCAGCAGGATGAAGATGCCGTAGGGCTCCAGCCGCGAATACGGGATGGCGAGCCTGAGCGGCAACAGACTGGTGAGGATGCGGCCGCCGTCCAGCGGCGGCACCGGCATCAGGTTCAGGACCGCCAGCGCGATGTTGACCAGGATGCCCGCGTAGGCCATCCGCACGAAGAACTCGTCGCCGATGCCGGTGACCACCATGGCCTTGATCGCGAGGCCCCAGCCCAGCGCCATCAGCAGGTTGGCGCCCGGGCCGGCCGCGGCCACCAGGCCCATGTCGCGGCGCGGCGAGCGCAGGTTGGAGGCGATGACGGGCACCGGCTTGGCCCAGCCGAACAGCAGGCCGCCGCCCAGCGCCTTGCTGGCGAGCAGGATCAGCCCGGGAACCAGCAGGGTGCCCACCGGGTCGACGTGCTTGAAGGGATTGATCGTGACGCGCCCCAGCGCCTGGGCGGTGCGATCGCCTAGCCGGGACGCCACGAAGGCGTGCGCGGCCTCGTGCAGCGTGATCGCGAGAACCACCGGGATCGCGTAGACGGCGATCAGCTGCAGAATGCTCAGTTCCATCGTGGAAGGATTGTATCAGCGGCGCTCAGCGGCCCCCGACCATTCCCTCCACGCTGCCCTTGCCCACGCGGGTGACCACCGGCTCGTCGCCGGTCATGTCGACCACGGTGGTCGGATCGAAGGACTGGCCGCCGGCGTCGAGCACCAGGTCGATGCGGCGCGCCAGGCGCGCGACGATCTCGTCGGCCTCGTGCAGCGGCTCATCGTCGCCGGGCATGATCAGGCTCGCGCACAGCAGCGGCTCGCCGTGGGCCTCGAGCAGGCCCTGCGCCACCGGCGAGGCGGGCACCCGCAGGCCGATCGTCTTGCGCGACGGATGCCAGAGCCTGCGCGGCGTTTCCTTCGTGGCGTTGAGGACGAAGGTGTAGGGCCCGGGCGTCCATTCCTTCAGGAAACGGTACTGCCGGTTGTCGACATGGGCGTAGACCGCCAGCTCGGACAGGTCGCGGCACATCAGCGTGAGCAGGTGCTTCTCGTCGAGCCCCCGGATCGCGCGAAGGCGGTCCACCGCCTGCTTGTCGCCGAGCGGGCAGGCCAGCACGTAGCAGGCGTCGGTCGGCACCGCCGCCACGCCCCCGTCGCGCAGGATCTGCGCCGCCTGGCGCAGCAGGCGCGCCTGCGGGTCGACGGGATGGAGTTCGAATCGCTGGGTCATGCGCTGCCCTGGCCGGTGGCCGGTTCGGTTTGCGGTCGCCTGTCGTGGCGCGAACGGGCCGCCGAGGCCGCCTCGGGCCAGTCGCGCCAGACCGGCACGACCGAATCGGGCAGCGGCGGCAGGCCGCCGAAGTCGACCCGGCTTTCGCCCGGCGCGTGGAAGTCCGACCCGCGCGAGGCGAGGAAGCCGAACTCGCGCGCGTGGCCGGCGAAGCGGCGGTACTGGTCGGGCGTGTGCGACCCGCTGACCACCTCGATGCCCTCGCCGCCGGCCTGGCGAAACTCGTCCATCAGGGCCCACAGCCGGCCCTCGTCGAGCCGGTACCGGCCGGGATGGGCGAGGATCGCCACGCCGCCGGCGCCGCGGATCCAGCCGACCGCCTCGTCCAGCGCGGCCCAGCG